>CAJWHT010000001.1 GCA_913041495.1 uncultured Desulfobacteraceae bacterium
ATCAACTACTAATTTTATAAATATTAATTATAATTTTGATGTTCAAAAAAATTCTATCTTAAAAAATTATAAAATTGATAATAATTCAAATAGTAATGTAAAATATTCTTTTAGTAATATTAATCAAGATTCTAATAGTGTATCAGAAATATTCCTTCTATCATCTGGATCAGAATTTATAAAAAATGAAATAAGTTGTAATCTTAATGGAAAATATGCTTCAGCATTTATAAATGGAATCTTTATATTAAATGAATCAAAGCATCATGAATACGGGACACAGCCCCCGCCAATACTTGAGGTGGCATCGGTAAACAAATCCTTTGCCCAGCCGGGGGCAGGCCCCCTCCAGGTCCTGACCGACATAAGGTTCCGTATTGACAGGGGACGGACAACCGCCATTGTGGGACATTCCGGGAGCGGTAAAACCACTTTGCTTTCCCTGATCGCCGGGCTTGACCGGCCGGACTCCGGGAACATTATCCTGGCGGGCAACGACCTGAACGAAATGGACCAGGACCGGCTGGCCAGATACCGGGCCGCAAAGATCGGCATCATTTTTCAGCAGTTCCACCTCATGCCCCACCTGACCGCCGGTGAAAACATCAGCCTGCCCCTTGAAATCCGGAAGGCGCAACAGATAGAGGAACGTACCCATGCCATGCTCCGCAAGGTGGGGTTGTGGGATCGCCGCAATCACCTGCCCGGTCAGTTGTCCGGCGGGGAATGCCAGCGGGTGGCCATTGCCAGGGCACTGGTGGTGACACCGGATCTCATCCTTGCGGACGAACCCACGGGGAACCTGGACACGGAAACCGGGCAGATCGTTGCCCGTCTGCTGTTCGATCTGGTGGAGCAGGAAGAAAAAAGCATGGTTCTGGTGACCCACAACCCTGAGCTTGCCGCCCGCTGCCACCAGGTTCGGCATCTTGAAAAAGGGCGGCTGGTCTGATGTTCTGGGTCCGGATGGCCATACGGGAACTTCGGGTGACCCGGGGATTCAGCCTTTTTTTCATTCTCAACCTGTCCATCGGCCTGGCCGGCTTTGTTGCGGTTCAGTCTTTCGGCCGTTCCCTGGACCGGCATATGGACCGGAATCTCAGGGAAATTCTGACGGCAGATCTGGTGCTCACCGCCACGTCGCCCATGACACCCGAAGAATCCGTCCTGACACAGGAGGTCCTTGGGCCTGAAAAGGACGCGGCCCGGCTGGTGGCATTTTACACGATGATCCGGCCCATGGGTACGGCAGGGGGGACGGATCCTGCGAATGCGGATAATCCCGGCAGCCGCCCGCCGGCCCGGCTGGTCAGGGTGATGGCCGTTGACAGGGCCTATCCCCTGTACGGAAAGTTCATCCTGGAAAACAATATCGATCCTTTAGTGCTCCAGGCCTCTCCCGGATTGTTCATGACCCGGGATACCGCCCTGACCCTCGGGCTGCGGGATGAGGCCGGTTTCGCCGTCCCCCTGCGGCTGGGGGAAAAGGACTTTCATATCCGGGGCTTTTTTCTGGAAGATCCGGACAAGTCCCTCACTGCCGTAGACCTTGCCCCGAAGGTTTATATGGGCCTGGAACAGCTGGACGGTACCGGCCTGGTCCGGTTCGGCAGCCGGATTCGTTATTTTTACTGCTATACCTTTCCCGAAGGGCGGGATGTGCCGGCCCTCAGCCGGAAACTTTCGGCCCGGTTTTTCGAACACAGCCGGGGCAAGCCTAGGATCAACATTTTCGACACCCGGGATGTCAACCGGCGGTTGGGGCGTCTCACCGGATATTTCACCGGCTATATGGGGCTGGTATCCATCGTGGCCCTTTTTCTGGCCGGGATCTCAGGGGCCTATCTGTTTCGGGGGGTGGTGACGTTGAAGCAGAAGCAGATGGCCATTCTCATGAGTACCGGGGCCATCCGCCGGGAGATCTACGGGATGGTCAGTCTTCAGTTAATCCTCCTGGGCAGCCTGGCATCTATGCTGGCCGTCGCTGCGGCCTACTTTTTAATGCCGGCCTTTCCCGTTATTTTTAAGGGACTGGTGCCGGAGGGGCTTGATCTTGCCATTGATCCCCTTTCCGTGCTGCTGGCCCTGGGTATGGGCATGGGGGGCAGTCTTCTGTTCTGCCTGCCGGTATTTGCACGGCTGTTCAGCTTCAAACCCGGGGCTCTGCTCCAGGACGTTCACGCCTATGGCGGGGAAAACACCGGCAGTGCAACCCATCGCAGATTTGATGTACTTCGGCGGGGACTTGCCTTTATTCCCGGGCTTGCCGCCTTTTTCGGAGTCTCCGTGTTGGTGGCCGGATCACCCAGGGACGGCCTGGTGTTTGCCTGCGGTTTTATCCTGGCTTTGGCCCTGCTGTCCGTTGCCGGCGGGGGCGTCTTTTACTTTTGCGGTATCCTGGCCCGGCGGCCGGGACGGTCTCCGGTCCTGAAGATCGCCTTCCGGAATCTTTTCAGAAACCGCTGGTCCTCCCTGTCCTGTTTTGTGACCATTTCCATGGGGGTGTTTCTGATTTCCCTGATTCCCCAGATTCAGAAGGGACTGGAATCCGAGATTATGCGGCCGGAAGGGCTGAAATTGCCTGTGTTTTTTTTGGTGGATATCCAGGACGAGCAGAAACAGCCCCTGATGGATTTTTTGAGCGGACAGCCCGGGGAACTTACCCATATTTCCCCGGTGGTGAACGGACGGATTCAAAAGATCAACGGCCGTCCATTTTTTGAACACGGCAGCGACACGGAACCTTCCCGCGGCCGTGTGAACCGGATGCGGGGGCGGCGCCTGGAGTTTATCTTTTCATACCGCAAAGAGCTGGCAGATTCGGAGACCCTGGTCAAAGGACGACCCATGACCCGTAACCCTTGGGTGTTCGGCAGCGCGGCGCCCTTTGAAATATCAATGGCCGTCTCTTTTGCAGACCGGTTCGGGTTCAAGATCGGGGATGTCATTGAATTTGATGTCCAGGGGATTCCCCTTACCGGCCGGGTGGTGAATCTGAGAAAAGTCCGGTGGAACTCCTTTCAGCCCAACTTTTTTCTCCTGTTCCAGGATGGTGTGCTCAACGATGCCCCCAAAACTTACCTGGGTGCCATCTCCAATGTGGCCCCGGACCTTCGGGCGGCCCTCAAAAACAACCTGGTGGACAGGTTTTCCAACATTTCCGTGATTGACGTGACCCAGACGGCTGCCACCATTCTCGGGGTAACGGACCGTCTTTCGCTCTCCGTTAGGTTCATGGCGTGGCTGGCCATCGGTGCCGGCCTGGTGTCCATATTCTCCATTGCCCGGCACGAGGCCCGGAAGAACCGGAACCAGATCAACCTTCTCAAAGTGCTGGGGTGCGGCCGCACCACCTTACAGGGGATCAGCCTTTTGGAATTCGGTTTTATCGGATTTACGGCAAGTCTCTTTGCCCTGGCCCTGAGTGCCGGATTCTCCCTGGGGATTTCCTGGTGGTTTTTCGATAACCTGTGGCGGTTCGATGCCTTTTATCTTGCCGCCATCCTCACCCTGGCCACGGGGGTGTGCATGGGCACCGGCCTTGCGGCGGTCCGCCGGGTGGCAAACGCCCGTCCATTAGACTTATTGAATTAGGCATTTCCGCAATGATGACCTTATCTGTCGCGGTTTTTCAACCGGCCTTTAAGGTCTGCCGCAAGATCGGCCTGTTCCCGGCTGAAGCCGGTGGCCTCCTCCGCCGACCGGACAAGGGCATCGGACCGGTCTGCCACGCCTCTTATACTCTCTAGGATACCGGAGACAAAGTCCAGGTTGGCGCTGACTTTGCCGCTGACCTCGGAGATTCCTTCGGATGCTTCCCCTACGTTTTCCGCAATCTTCCGGGTGGCGTCGGACTGGGTGTCCACGGCCTGGGCGATGGAGGTCACCATCTCATTGCCGTTGTGGATGGTATCCGAAATCAGTTGGATCTGCCGGATCATCTCGTCAGAAACCGTGTTGATATGACCCACCTTGTCCCGGATATCCTCGGTGGCTTCCGCCGTCTGGCGGGCCAGGGCCTGGATTTCCGTGGCCACGACGGCAAAGCCTTTGCCGGCTTCCCCGGCCCGTGCCGCTTCAATGGTGGCATTCAACCCCAGCAGTTTGGTCTGCTCGGAGATTTCATTGATGGCATGGGTGACATTGTCGATGGCATTGGCGGCTTTGCCAAGCTCCGACACTTTTTGGGTGGTGCTTCTGGCCTCGGTGACGGCTTTTTCGGTCACTTCCCTGGCATTTTCCGAGTTTTTGGCAATCTCTCCGATACTGTCAGTGATTCCCCCGGCGGCGCTTGAGATCGTGTTGAGGTTGGTGGAGGCCTGGGACATGAACCGGGATACCCGTTCTATATTGTTGTGAACGATCCGGGCTGACTCAAGGATTTCGCCGGCCTGGGTGTGGCTTTCGCCTCCCTGGGTTTTGATGTCCGCCATGATTTCCGGCAGCCGGGACAGGTTCTGTTCCAAGTGGCTGATCCGGGAGGTGAATTCCAGGATAAAATCCGGACAGGAGACTGATTCGTCTTTTGTTTTGCCTTCTGTTTTATCTACGGATGAGCTGCCGCGTCTGCGGGTCATTACATAAATGAAACAAAGGACCATCAACAGCAGGAAGCAGGCCATGCTGGTCATCACAAAAGCCCTGCGGCTTTTACCCAATTCGGCAACGCCCTGCCGCAGGTCTTTCAGGTGGCCGGCGGTTTCCCCGGCCAGCCGGGCAGGATCCGTCGTGTTTGCGTCGGCACCAATGGCTGCCACCGCCTCATCCAGCCGTTGCCCGGCTGCCGTGATATGGGCCATAAGTGCCGGAATGTCAATCGTTCCGGGAACCTCCGGTGAAAAGCGCTGATCCACTGCAGCTTTGGAAAAAGGATCATTGGCCATGTGGCGGGAGATATCCTCAAGGGCCTTGTCACGCATGTCAGGAAAGAGGCTGTTGTGAATGGTTGCCTCCCAGTTTTCCTGCTCCGGCATCATGGCCAGAAGGGCGGATGCGCTTAACACCGGGGCGGTATCCGGAAATTGCCTGGTCCACTCTGAAAGGGCGTCGGTGGAAGGGAGCCTGTCAAGCAGGTCTCTGAGTTCCCGGAGCGTTGCCAGGTCTTTCAGGGGGGTAAAACTGGTTATTAGATCCGATCTGGCCGTTGCGTCCGTGACCGTATTGGAGAGATCGGCCAGGGCCTTGGATATCTGCTGGTCCCGTTGATTGATCAGGACCATGAGTGCCTCCCGGTCCGGCTGGGGCAATGCATCGACGGCTGCGATAATCTCCGGTGCTGCAAGAATCCTTCGGATCTCTTTGATCTTGTCCGTGATCCTCTGGGGGTCAGGCAGGGCCTCTGCCAGATCTTTGGCCTTTGACAGACGGTTGAGGCCGGTCAGCCGCTTCATGAGGCCGTCCGCTTCTTTTTTGCGGGGAAGGCCGGCCAGAGCTTGTTGAAGGTCCGTATGTACGTTTGTGTATACCTGGATATAGGTATCCAGACGGTCCGATGTGTCGGAGAGTGTGTCCTGGTCCGGTTGCTCTGCCGCCAGAGCGCTGAGCCGATCCAGGCCGTCCGCCGCAATGATGCGGTCCACCGTATCTCGGATTTCCCCGAGTCTGGCTGCCCGTTCTCCGGCCTCAGCCTTCAGCCATTGGCGGTTTTTTTCGTGCCGGGTGTCCAGGGTCTGTACGGTGGTTTGGTGGGCAGCGATGATATGGGTTGCTCTTTCAAAGGCTCCGGCCAGTTCTTTGGTTATGGCCCCTGTTGCATCATGGATCTTCTTTTCCCTTTTGGCATGCTGCTGCGCCATGTCGGCGACAAGTGCTTTGATTTGCTCCAGCCGGCCTTCCTGGGCCATGATGTCAGCGACAGTGTCCGGTGGCAGGGTCTGGCTGTTCCACACCACTATGATAAGGCCGATGAATGCGGCCGTCAGGAGCATAAAAGGAATGATCGACCGTCTTCTGTCCGTATTGAGAAACGCCATGGGTACTCCTTTAAAAACGGATAAGGTTTCGCCATTATGTCTAAAGATTCGAATTCATATAAAATAATATTTTAACTTGTTCCGGGTCAATCTTATGTGAGAAAAATATGAAATCAATTGGCGGTAAGGTGTGCCTAAATTTATCGTCGCCGGATTGATTTTATCCCATTTATCCTTACCTTAATTGGCACAGTTTCCCCTACCCCCAACCAAGGAGGACCCTATGACCTATGAAAGCCTGATGGAAAAATACAGAACAAAAGATTCATTCATATACGGCAGAAGCGTCATCCAGATCGTGGATAAGGAAACATTCACGGAGGAGGGTGTCCGTAAAACGAATTTTTATTATCAGACGGACCGCCTGAACCGGGGCGTCATTACGGTGGTCAACGACCCTGCCGGTGCTTGAGGTTTTACCTGTAATATCGTAAGTCCCTCCGTGCCGCCTATGGGGCTGCTCTAAATTTAAATCGGGTGCCCGGGAGTACCCGATTTAAATTTTATTGAATTCCCCTTTCTTTTTTCATAGATGTTTTTGCTTAGTGCGGTATTATAGGATACGCTAATATAATTTCCGTTTGATAGGTAAAGAAAATCAGCGCATTAACCAATGCTTGGGAGTGTCAATGCTATGACTGCCGTTAAAATGTCGTTCCTTGGGATCGCAGGGGGTGTATTCTGTGCCGTCCTTTTCTTCTATTTTAAACCGGAACCGGAGCCGTTTAGGATCGGTTACGTGGGAAGCATCTCAGGGAAATATGCCGCCATGGGAACCTCTGCCAGAAACGGGGCATTGCTGGCGGCAGAACAAATCAATGAAAACGGTGGTGTTCTGGGCAGGCCCCTGGAACTTGTGATCATGGATGACGGGGGGGATCCGTCCCGCACCCTGGAGGTGTTCCAGGCGCTTTACGACCAAGGGATAAATATCATTATCGGTCCGTTTACAACGGCATGTGCCACACGTATTTTACCCTTTGTGAACCAGCAAGGTATACTGACAATAGGGCCTGCCACCGCCGGTGAAAACCTGGCCGCGCAGGATGATTTCTTTATCAAGCTTTTTCCCTCCACAAAGATATTCGGACAGAAGATCGGCGAGCTTGCCGTGCACATGGGGCTGAGCAAAATGGCCATCATAACGGATCACCGGAATAAAACATTCGGTGACACCATGGTTCAGGGGTTTCGACCCATATTTGAGACGGAAGGGAGAACCGTGACCGGGCTTGTGGAGTACTTTTCTTCGAACAGCACCAGCCATGCCGACCTGGCGGAAATTGCCCTGAACGGTTCTCCGGATGGGGTTTTTATCATCTCCAGTCCCATAGATACCGCGCTTCTTTCTCAGAATATGAAGCGGCTGGAACCTGATCTTCAGTTGTTTACAGCGCCGTGGGCAGTTGCAACGCAGTTGATAGAAAATGGCGGTAAGGCAGTAGAGGGCTTAAGGTTTTACGCCCCCTATATTTCCGAAAGCAAGGCCCCGGAATACCAGGTATTTACCAGGATATACCAAAACCGATTCAGTGAACCCAATACGCACGTATCCATTTTTAATTATGAGGCGGTAAAATTTTTGGCAAAAGGATTGGAAAACGCGGCGTCTGAGGCGCCGTCCGATGTAAAGGCGGCCCTGCTCGGTTTGGATCGCTTTCAGGGGCTGCAGACAGTGTTTCGGCTGGACCGAAACGGCGATGCCGGCCGGCCGGTGTTTCTTCATCATATCAAGGATAGAAAATTTACGCCGCTGCCCCAGTTGACCGAATGAAGATTCCCAGTATAAAAAAACACGTATTGGT
Organism: uncultured Desulfobacteraceae bacterium; assembly: GCA_913041495.1. GTDB lineage: Bacteria > Desulfobacterota > Desulfobacteria > Desulfobacterales > Desulfobacteraceae > Desulfobacter. The sequence continues at coordinate 7,778 of CAJWHT010000001.1, forward strand.
CATGTCCGGTGCGTTGGCATTTGTTCTGGCCGGGTCCGTTCTCTGGCTGTCCGGATATTTTTTTGACCAGTTCAGCCGGGATATCGCAAACCGCAACCACAGCCTTTGCCGGGCACTTGCCGACCATACGGGCTATATTTTATCCCGGCCTGTTGAGGAACTGAGCCGGCTCATCCGTTTAATCGAAACACCGCCGTTTGACACCCCTCAGGTGATTCAGGATGAAATTGACGATATTTTGAAGTTCAATCCTTTCTTTGAGTTGATTCAGTTGATGGATGACACGGGAAGGATTTCACATGTGGCGCCTTTCAGCCCGGATCATATCGGGCTGGATATGTCCAACCATCCCTTTTTCGAAGATGCGGCCAGCAAGCGGAGACCGGTCTGGTCGGCGGGGTTTATCTCTTCCCAGACCGGGGCGATTACCGCAACGGTTTCCATTCCCTTTTCCAAAGGGGTGGTGACGGCCCAACTCAACCTGGAACATCTGAGCAGTGCGCTGCGGGTCTCTGCCATCGGCAGGGGGGGCTTTGCCGCCGTGACAGATGCCCGTGGGGTGGTGATTGCCCACTCGGATGAAAGTGTCGTAAAAAAAAATATGAATATCGCGGGCATGATTTCCGTGCAACAGGGCCTGAAAGGGCAGGAAGGCAGCTGGAATGAAACATGGGGCGACCGGGAAGGGCTTACCAGTGTGGCGGTGATCGAGCACAGCAACTGGGTCGTGATCATCTTTCAGCCGGATTCTGTGGCCAGGGCCGTCGTCAAACGGATGGAGCGCTTAGGGTTGGTCATGGTTGCCGCCACCTTTTTTTTGATTCTTGCCGGGCAGTATTTAATTTTACGCAAGTTGACAACCCCCTTGGACAAACTTGAGACTCAGATCAAAACGGTTGCAAGGGGAGAATCCCATTGTGAGATACATCCTGATTTTCAGGAACTTGTTCCCTTGGTTGACAGCTTTAACAAGATGGCGAAAAGGATTCGTCAACGAGAACTGGCACTTAAGAACAGTGAGGCAAAATACAAGGCGATCTTTGAGGGGGCCAAAGAAGGCATTCTTTTGATTGCCGAGGACGGCAGCCGGATTCTTTTTGCAAACCAGTCCATGGTCAAGTTGCTGGCACCGTCCGGGGAAACGTTGCAGAACAGGTGTCTTGGGCAGTTTTGTCCCGGTACGAACGAGGTCTCGGCAGATTCTGTGATACGGGCACTTGCCGCGAACCGCAACAAGACCTATGAACGGGTGCCACTCTCTGTTGCCGGAGGTGATATCCGCACCATGGAAGTGTCTGCGTCCATGGTAAAACTGGATGACACGCCCGCCATAGCCGCTTTTTTTAACGATATCACCCATAAACTGGAAATGGAGGCGGAAAAAGAGAATCTGGAGCGCCAGTTGCTTCAGACCCAGAAAATTGAGGCCATCGGTGTGCTTGCCGGGGGCATCGCCCATGATTTTAATAATATCCTATTTCCGATTCTCGGCCACGCGGAGATGCTGGCCGATGATTTGCCCCCCCAAAGCACCCAGTATCAATCTGCGTTAGAGATAAAGACCGCATCCCTTCGGGCAAGGGATCTGGTCAGCCAGATCCTCGCCTTCAGCCGGCAGAGCGAAAAGCAGATTATTCCTATCCGGCTTCAACCCATTGTTAAAGAGGCTGTGAAACTGCTGCGGTCTTCTTTCCCGTCAACCATCGATATCAGTATCAATATTGATAATGAATGTGGAAGCGTGATGGCCGACCCCACTGAGATTCACCAGGTGGTGATGAATCTGACCACCAATGCCTTCCATGCCATGCAAAAAAGTGGCGGACGGCTGGCCATTCGGTTGAAACAGGAAGAGCCTTCTGCCAACGTCCTGGCCATTTGGGGGCTGGCGCCGGGCAGTTACGCGGTGCTGACGGTTGAAGATTCCGGGGACGGTATATCGCCTGATATTCTGGACCGGATCTTTGATCCTTATTTCACCACCAAAGAGCGGGGAAAGGGTACGGGACTCGGGCTTTCCGTTGTCCGCGGCATCGTAAAAAACAGCAATGGAAATGTCCGTGTGGACAGTCGTCCGGGTGAGGGGACATGCGTGACCGTCTACCTGCCGGTTATCGATACCGGTACTGACTTGAAAGAACAAACGCCCGTGGAGATTGACCCCGGGGGAACGGAACACATTCTCCTGGTGGATGATGAGTCTTCCGTTGCCAATATGGAGAAAATCATGCTTGAACGCCTTGGGTACGACGTCACCGCAGTGACGGACAGCCGCAAGGCCGCCCTGCTCTTCGGGTCCCGGCCGGACCGGTTTGATCTGATCATTTCGGATATGACGATGCCGGGCATGACGGGTATTCAACTCCAAGAAGCAATAAAGGCCGTGCGTCCGGACATTCCGTTTATCATCTGCAGCGGATTCAGTGACAAGATTGACAACGGATCAAGCGGGCTGCTTGATATACAGGGGTATCTTGAAAAACCGGTGATGAAAAGTGAAATGGCAAAGATCGTAAGGGCGGTTTTGGACAAAGCCGCGGCAACTGACGCAATAAAAGACTCCCGGTAGGACAACGCTTCCGGTAAGACGCCCTCCCCTCTTTAATTTCTTTTCGGGATTGACATGGGCGCGGGGTCTCTTACTTTATGGCATTTGGAGCAAGTATATCGATGCCCGGTTCTCAGAAGTTTCTTACCGATAAAACCATGCGGTATGTCCTGGCCCTGACCAGCGCTTTTCCCCCCCTGTCCACGGATCTTTATCTGCCGGCGCTGCCCGGCATGGTCGCGGAATTTAACACCACCCAGGCCCATGTCAATCTGACCCTGAGCCTCTTTTTTATCTGCTTTGCCGCAGCCATCCTCTTTTGGGGACCCATGAGCGACAAGTACGGCCGCAAACCGGTGCTCTCGGCCGGCCTGGTGATCTATATCCTGTCCTCCCTGTGTTGTGCCATGGCCACCGACATTGGCCTTTTGATTGCCTTCAGGGTCTGCCAGGCCTTTGGCGGTGGGGCTGCCACGGCCGTGTCCACTGCGGTGGTCAAGGATCATTACAAGGGCAAACAGCGTGAAGTTACCCTTGCCGTAATCATGACCATGGTCATTGCCGCGCCAGTGGTGGCTCCGCTTTTAGGGGCGTTTTTGCTGAAATTCTACTCCTGGCGGGCCGCGTTCTGGGTCCTTACCGCTATCGGCACGCTGGCCCTGGTGCTTTCCTGGTTGCTTCCGGAAACCCTTGATGAAGATCAGCGGTATACGGGATCAGCCCTGGCCTCCGTCGGGCGGCTGGCGGTTGTCCTGCGGAATCCAGGATTCTCCTCTCTTTTTCTGATATTTTCCCTGCTGGCCATGCCCATGCTGGGATTTATTGCCGCCTCTTCCTATATTTACATCCAGGGCTTCGGCCTCAGCGAACAGGTCTTTTCATTTTTCTTTTCGTTTAATGCCCTTTGTGCCATGGCAGGCCCCATGTTCTGTATCCGTATTACCCGCAGGTTCGGATCTGATGCGTTGATTACCGCCTGTTACGCATTTTTGGCCCTTACAGGCCTTCTGGTGATGATGATCGGCGGTCTTTCCCCCTATATCCTGGCCCTGCTTGTGGGACCGGCCACCTTTTTCATCCTGGCCTGCCGGCCGGCCAGTGCCAGCCTGATGCTGGAACAGCAGGACAGGGATACGGGATCGGCCTCCGCCCTGATCAACTCCGGGAATATGATCATGGGCAGCCTCGGTATGTTCATCCTCTCTACGGACGTTGAGTTGTTGATACCCGCCCTGGGGATGATGCAGGTGGCCGTGGGAATCATCGGCGGCGGACTGTGGCTGATGGTAAGACGACAGAAGTTTGTCCGGCAGGTGCCGGAAACGTAACACATCCTTTTGGGGAACGAAGATCAGCCCGCCGGCGGCAGGCGGAAATAAAACCGGGTGCCCTTGCCGGGTGAGGTGTCCACCCGGAGTTCTTCTCCGTGCAGGTCGATGATTTTGCGGGTAATGGCAAGGCCCAGCCCCACATGGGCGCCGCTGCTTTCTGCGCCGGGTTTGTAAAACCGGTCGAAGATCCGGGGCAGTTCGTCTTCGGAAATCCCCGGGCCGGTGTCTGACACAGAAATCTCAATATCCGGAGTTGCTGAGACGGCAACCGTCACACGGCCCTTTTCAGGCGTATGGCGAAGGGCGTTTTCAATGAGATTTTCAAGGGCCCTTTCTATGAGGGCGATATCGGCCATGGCAAAGGTTTGGGTGGCGTGAAAAAGGGGATGGAGGTCCACCTGCCGTTCATCGGCCCGAAGGGCGAACTTCTGGAGGATATCCCCGGCCAGTTCCGCCGGATTGAAGGGCTCCGGCCGGATCTGATACCGGGCGGATTCCACCTGGGCCAGCTCCAGGAGTTCTTCCACCAGGGTATTGAGACGCAGGCAGTGTTTGATGGCGATGGATAGGTATTCCCGCCGTTGTGCCGGTGTCTGGTCATTGTCCGACATCAGCAGGGTTTCGATATACCCCTGGAGGGTGGCAAGGGGCGTTTTTAAATCGTGGGAAACATTGGCCACCAGTTCCCGCCGCATGCGGTCCGATGCATTCAGGGCGTCCACCTGTTCGTGGATACGGTCCGCCATATTCCGGAAGGTCAGGGTCAACCGGTCGATTTCATCGGCTGAGCCGGGCTTGATATCGGCAGGCAGATCAGCGGGGGCCGCAGGGCTGTCCGCGCGGAAGGCATCCATGACCCGGGCCAGCCGTTTCAACCGTCCGGTGAGCAGGCCGAAAATCACCAGGCCGCTCACAAATGTGAACATCAGGCCTGCCAGGATCATCCAGGTGGAGAGCCGGAAAATGTAAGAGCCTTTGAGTTTATCTGCCACGGAATCGTATTGCTCCCCGCCGAGGATCACGTAGAGGTAACCTTCAAGGGTGTTGTCCCGCATGATCGGGGCGGCTGAGAATACTTTTTTCCGGGTGGGGTGTTTGGGGTCATCCCCCTGGATTGGGGGGGAGGCATCCAGGCGGTCCAGCCACTCAAGTACAGGCCCAAGAGAGACGGATTTACGCTTGACGCTGCCTTTGGGGGCGGAGTAGGTCAGGATGTTGCCATCAGGGTCCAGCAAATAGATCTCTATGCCGGGGTTGATGACCATGAGCATGTGAAAGATCTCTTTTAAGGCTGTGGCATTGACCTTGCCCTGATCCATGAGCAGCCATTCCCGTACGATCTGGTCCGCCAGATCCCGGTTCAGCTTCTGGTTGACCTCCTGCTGGTACATATCCGTGGAAAAAACGGTGACCCCGATAAAGATCAGTCCCAGGGCCAGAAAAAGGGCGGCAAGTCCTGCGGCGATTTTTGAGTACAGGGAGGTGAACATGGCGTCTAATCGTCCCTGAATTTATAGCCCACCCCCCACACCGTCAGGATGTATTCGGGATGGGCCGGATCGGTTTCGATCTTGCTTCTAAGGCGGTTGATGTTGGAGTTGACCACATGGCCGTAGCCGTCATGGCCGTATCCCCAAACCTGGTCCAGGAGCTGTGACCGGTTGAACACTTTGCCGGGATGCCTGGCAAAGTGGTGGAGAAGGTCGTATTCCTTTGCGGTAAGTTCGATGGGGCTGCCTTCCTTGAGTACCTGCCGTTTGTCCGGGATCATCCGCAGGTCCCCTGAAACGATGTCTGACTGATCCTGCTCACCTTCCTGTTTCCGGATGGTGTCGATGCGCCGGAAAAGTGATTTGGCCCGGGCCACAAGTTCCCGGATGGAAAAGGGCTTGGTGACGTAATCATCGGCCCCCAGCTCCAGCCCCAGTACCCTGTCAATTTCAGAGGATCTGGAGGTGAGCAGGATCACCGGGGTGGCCACTTTGTCCGCCCTGAGCGTTTTGAGAACTTCCATACCGTCCATTTCCGGCAGCATGATATCCAGGATAATAAGATGGTACCGACCGGATTTGGCCTTTCGGTATCCGGCCCTGCCGTCCATTGCGGTATCCACCTGCCAGCCTTCGTTACCGAAGTGCAGTGCCACAAGCTTTGCCATATCCTGGTTGTCTTCCACCACAAGAATTTGTTGAATGGTCACCCGGCCCCCTCTTTGCTTGTTACCGCCTCTTTGGGAGAGTAATGGGTTTGCGGCGGTACGTCAAGCCGGGGCAGTTTCCCGGGGGATTCGGCCCGGGAAACTGATATCCGTTAGACCTTTGGTGTTAGAACAGGGATGCGTAGCGTCCGTATCCCTCATCTTCCAGATCCGCTTTGGGGACGAACCTTAAAGCGGCGGAGTTGATACAGTACCGAAGTCCCGTGGGGGCGGGGCCGTCGTCAAACACATGGCCAAGGTGGGAATCCCCGTAACGGCTGCGCACCTCGGTGCGAACCATGAAAAAGCTGTGGTCTTTTTTTTCCACCACATGATCCGGTTCCAGGGGGCGGGTGAAGCTGGGCCAGCCCGTGCCGGACTTAAATTTGTCACGGGAACTGAACAGGGGTTCTCCTGTGACGATGTCCACGTAAATCCCCTCTTGTTTGTTGTCCCAGTATTTATTTTGAAAGGGCGGTTCCGTCCCGTCCTGCTGGGTCACCTTGTACTGGAGGGGGGTGAGTTTGGCACGGATGGCTGCATCATCCGGCCGTTTCCATACCGTCCGGTCGATGAGGTCCGCCATGCCGTTCATCTGGGGGCTGTTGTCACTCATGCCGGTTTTGGCGCTCATTTTTTCGCCCATCTTTTCGGGCATGGGCTGGTCCTTCCAGGTTTTTTCGAGGAACTGGTCCCTGCCTGATCCCCACCTGTAATACTTGTAGCGCAGCGGATTTCTTTTGTAATAGTCCTGGTGGTAGCGTTCCGCGGGATAAAAGGTCTCAAACCGGGTTACAGGGGTGATGACCGGTTTATCAAACACCATGGAGGCTTCCAGGGCCTTTTTGGAACGTTCCGCCAGTTGTTTCTGGGTTTCGTTGTGATAAAAGATTTCAGACCGGTACTGGGACCCCCGGTCCACGAACTGGCCGCCGGGATCCGTGGGGTTGATATGGCGCCAGAATACGTCCAACAACTGGTCATAGGTCACCACATTAGGATCGAAGTAGACCTGAACCGCTTCGGTATGGCCTGTTCCACCGCCCGAAACCTCTGCATAGGAGGGGTTTTCGGTCCGGCCGCCGGTATATCCGGATACGGCTTCTTTGACGCCTTCCACTTTTTCAAAATCGGATTCCGTGCACCAGAAGCAGCCACCGGCAAAGGTGGCCACCTCCAGTCCGTCCAGTTTATCGTCCATCATGTCTTTTCCTGCCGGTTCGGACATGGCGGAGGTGTCATCCGTCTTCATTTGGTTGCCGGCAAAGGCGTAAACCCCTGCCGCCAGAAAGAAAACGGCCAGTGTACCGGTAAAAATATTCAGGATACGTTTTGGATTCATGATCGGTCTCCTTGATTGTCGTGCCCCGCAAAATTTTTTTCCCGGGGCGGCTGTTATTGCTTAGCCTTAAGGTGGGCATTGCAAATCACAGAATCTTTGAGAAAAGATCACAAAAGTATCACATTTGCTTTTTCAGGCGGCCACCAGGTTCCGGATCCACTTTTTGGAGAAAAATCTCGGGATCCCGATCCCCAGTTTATAAAATTCCTCCACCGCGATCAGGGCCATCACCCAGTACACCGGAAGCCTAAGGTAAAAGGCGCCCAAAAATGCCAGGGGCACCCCGATGCACCAGACGCCGGTGAGGTCCAGCAAAAATCCGAACCGGGTATCCCCGCCGCTTCTGAGAACGGAGACGATGTTGGTGAAATTGGTGGTTTTGGTCCACAACAAAAGACCCGATACCAGCATGAGATAATAGGCGTTTTCATAGGTGCCCGGGGAAATATTGTAAAATGACAGGACCGTATCCCTGGACAGGATCATCAAAAGTCCCCCGGCCATTGCCATCAGCAGCTGGGCGATCAGAAGAAACTGTCCGTAGGCGTATGCAGTTTTCTCTTTGCCGGCGCCGATGCTGTTGCCGATCATGATGGCTCCCCCGTGGAAGAGACCGAAAAAAGGGATGAACAAAAATTCTTCCAAGGTGGCCACAATGTTGACTGCGGCAATGGATTCCGTGCCGAGTCTGGCATACACCAGTTTGTAGAGGCTGATACCGGTGACCCAGAAAAATTCATTGAGAAACACCGGCCAGCAGGTGGTGGCCACCCGGCGGAAAAAGGCCGCATCAAAACTGCACATTTCCTTCAGGGTGGCGGCCAGGGGGTACCGTTTCCCGTATATAATCCCGGCCATGACCAGGCCTTCCGTCACTTTGGCCGTGGTGGTGGCGATGGCTGCCCCTGTTACCCCCAGTTCGGGAAATCCGAGTTTACCGAAGATGAGCACATAGTTGAGGAAAATGTTCAGGCCGACGGCCACCACAGAGCATACCATCGGGACCTTGGCAAACCCCATGGCACGCAGGTTGACCATGAACGAAAAACTGACTGCGGTAAAGGCAAAGGCCACCCCGACAATCCCCAAATAGTCCACCCCCAGGCGGATGACTGTCGGGTCGGTGGAAAAAAGCCCCATGAGCCGGTGGGGCAAAACCAGGGCCACAAAGCTGAAAACGGCCGCAATAAAAAGTCCCACCATAATGCCCATGCCGGACAGGTGCTTGATCCGGCTGAGGTCTTGTTTTCCCCAGTACTGGGCCGTGAATATGGAGACCCCGGAATGGATGCCGTATTGAATGACAATAAACATAAAAACAAATTGGTTGGCAATGCCCACGGCCGCAATGGCGGCTTCATGAAGCTGTCCCACCATGAGGATATCAATGACTCCCATGGAGCAGGTCAAAAGGTTCTGAAGGGCAATGGGCAGGGCCAGGGTCCACAACAATCCTATAAATTTTTTTTGTGATGCTTTCAGCATTGGTCTGTATCTCCGGAAAATAAAAAAAGCCCGCTTCCTTTTAAGAAGCGGGCTTTTACGTCGAATGATCTATACGTTTCGGTACGTGGCTATAAAAAGGCGCTCCTGTGGTGACAAAAATCCCCTGAAAACCGCCCGGCCTGGCGGTATCCTTCGGGTTTTGTACGATGGGTATGTATTAACGTCATCACGGGTGCCTTTCTCATCTACCTTAAGAATTACGCATTTTTTATACCAGCGAACCCGGGGCGTGTCAAGAATGCGGAAAAAAATCAGAATGCGGGAAAATCCCCATAGATATGTTCCGGCTTGCGGGCTGCCCCCGGCCTCTGTTATAACCCTTTTGCATGAGATCATCGCATGATTTAAACCCAAAGAGGAATAAAGGAGAATAAAAAATGGGATCCATGGAAAATTTAGCCGCTGCATTTGCCGGTGAAAGCCAGGCCAATCGTAAATATCTTGCCTTTGCCGCCAAGGCAGACAAAGACGGGTTTCCCCAGGTCGCCAAATTGTTCCGGGCCGCTGCCGAAGCCGAAACCATTCATGCCCATGCCCACCTGAAAGCCATGGGCGGAATCAACTCAACGATTGAAAACCTTGAGGCCGCCATTTCAGGTGAGGCCCATGAATTCAAGTCCATGTATCCGGATTTCATCGCTGAGGCGGAAAAAGAGGGGGACAAGAAAGCCCTGAAGAGTTTTCAGTTTGCCATGCCCGTGGAAGAAACCCATCACGGCCTGTACTCCAAAGCGCTTGAGGCGGTAAAAGGCGGCAGTGACCTGCCTGAGGGGCAGATTCACATCTGCCCGGTCTGCGGCCATACCGTGGATGCCGGCGTACCTGATAAGTGCCCGGTATGCAACGTGCCCGGCAGTAAGTTCGTGGAAGTTTCCTAGAAAAAAGCTCCGTTTATAAATACATCAGCACCGGAAGCGGCAGGCGCTTCCGGTGCTTCCGGTGCTGATATGGCTGGATGGTTTCCCTCAGGCGGGGTCACTTGCCCGGACAGGCTTTAAAACCGTCATCACACTTCTCATCGTCACCGCCGTCAACACCAGCATTCCCCCTGCCATGGCCGCAGGCCCTGGCATCTCCCCCACAAACAAGAAAACCCAGATAGGATTGATAAAGGGTTCAATGCTGCAGATCAGCACCGCTTCCAATGCCTTAACCTCTTTTATGGCATAGGAGAATACTGCATATCCCGCACCGATGGAGATGGTGCCAAGACCAAGTATCCCTAAGAGATCTGTGGTACCCGGCATCTGGTCAAACATGAAAGGAAGGCATAAACCCGCCGCCACGAAGTTGCCCAGACTTAAGGGCCAGGCAGTCGAGCTGTCCTTTGTCTGCCGGAGAAAAATCATGGTCGCAGCCCAGAATACGGCGCCCAGAATGCCGATGAATATGCCCAGACGGCCGTCGGCAGACAGGTCGTCCAAAAAGAAAAGGCAGACACCGGCGATCACCAGGCCAAGGGTAACCCAGTCCAGGCGGCGGGTGGGTTCGTTCAGAAAGCAGGGGGCCAGCACCGCCACCAGTACCGAGGCTGTGTATTGCAGGACAATGGCGTTGGCTGCGGTGGTCAATTTTGTGGCGCAGACAAAACAGATGCAAAAGGCGCCCAGGCATGCGGCAGCACCGAGGGTGGCCCGGTCCCAGGATATTTTGACCGTCTTTTTACACACCACCAGAAGGAAGATTGCGGCCACTAAACTGCGCCATCCGGCAATGGCCAGCGGGGGCAGGGTCACCATTTTGATCAACGTGCCTGATGTGCTCCACAGCACGGCTGCGGCAAGCAGCATCAACACCGGCATGGGATTTGTTTTCATTTTAGGGCCTTCCTCGTACTTTATTTGTATGATGGTTTATTTTACCGGGGCCGTCAAAAAAGAACAGCCACAGAATTTTGGTTTTGTATCCATTACAATTATGGTAATCAGGTAACTGTACTGGTCGAAAATATGGGAAATTGTACCCTAACTCCTGGAGAAACATGCCAAAGACGCCTAAATATCAGCAGGTGGCGGATCGTGTGGCCAAACTCATTGAAGACGGTGTGCTGGGGCCCGGTGCGGCCGTACCTTCGGTGCGGAAACTCAGCCGTCAGTGGAATGTCAGCATCTCCACCGTGCTGAGCGCCTACTACCAGCTGGAGGCAAAGGGGCTGCTCCGCCCCAGGCCCAGATCCGGGTTTTACGTGAGCAGCCGGCTGCCGTCCACACCGGCGGAGCCCGCCCTGTCCCATCCGGAACCGGATCCCAATACCGTGAGTATGCGGGAACTGATCCCCATGATCATTTTGAGGGATACGGGCAATCCGGATCTGGTGCAGCTTGGGGCCGCCCATCCGGCACCGGAGTTGTCCGCCACCGGCAAACTCAACCGTCTCATGGCATCGGAAGCCAGGCGGCTGGGCGACCGGGCCGGGCTTTACCTGCCGCCTTCAGGAGATCCGCAGCTTCGCCGGCAGATCGCCCTGCACAGCATTGATGCGGGCTGCAGCCTGGATGCGGATGAGATACTTGTGACGGCGGGGTGCGGGGAAGCGGTTTTCCTCTGCCTTAAGGCGGTGTGCAAACCGGGGGATACCGTTGCCGTGGAGTCCCCCATCTGTTTTGACGTTTTCCAGTACATGGAGAATTTGGGGCTCAAAGCCCTGGAGATTCCCACCCATCCCAGGGAGGGCATCAGTCTTGCCGCCCTGAGATTTGCCCTGGACAACCATGCCGTCCGGGCCTGCATCGTGATCTCCAACTTTAACAACCCCCTGGGCTCCTGTATGCCCGATCCCAAAAAGAAAGAACTGGTGGGGCTTCTGGCCGGACGGGATATCCCGTTGATCGAAAACGATGTGTTCGGGGACATCCACTATCAGCCGAAGCGGCCGGTGGCGGCCAAATCCTTTGACAAGCGGGGCATGGTGATGTGGTGCAGTTCATTTTCAAAGACCACCTCCCCGGGGCTCCGGGTGGGCTGGACCGCGCCGGGCAGATTCCGGGATCAGGTGGAATGGCTGAAGTTCAGCGCCTGTCTGGCCTCTTCAACCCTTCCCCAGGCAGCGGTGGCCGCGTTTATGTCCGGCGGCGGATACCAGCAGCATCTCCGCAAGATTGCACGGGCCTACGAACATCGGATGGGGGAGTTGCGCCGGGCGGTATGCCGGTATTTTCCTGAAAGCATCCGGGTGACCGATCCGAAAGGTGGGTATCTGCTCTGGATTGAACTGCCGGAAACCGTGAACGCCATTGAATTGTACAATGCGTCGCTGAAGGAGGGGATTGCCATTACGCCGGGCCATCTGTTTTCCGCCGGCAGTCAGTACCAGAATTTTATCCGGCTGAGTGCCGCCAACTGGTCTGATCAGGCGGAACCTGGTGTCAAGCGTTTGGGCGCAGTGATTCGGCGTATGGCCGGGGATACGTCCTAAGGAATGTCATACATGGGGTAGCTGTGCCCCCACTTGTCAAATATAGCTCTGAGTTTACCTGAACGGTGAAGGGTTTCAATGCCCCGGTTATAGATTTCCATGAGCCTTTTTCCCCTCTCGGAGCGTTTGAAAACAGGCCGGTAGCTCCGCCGTCCCAAAGGTTCGATGCGAAAGTTGTCCGGATCCATCTCGTGCCGGCCTTTGGCAATAGACTCCCGGATCAGTGTTAAATCGTCAATGTAAAAGGTGGCCCGGTCAAGCACCACCTGGCCCAGGGCGGAGGCACCCGAGTTCGTCTCCAGGACAACGATATCGATATTCAGTTCCGAAGCCTTATAGTAGCCCCGCCGCCAGACAACCCGGTGGCCGGTCATGGAGGATTTGCCCTGCCAGTTTTTTACGGCGTCTTTTTTGAACAGGGCGTAGAACTTTCCTTCGTACATGGGGTATTTGCCCAGGATGAGATCGGGATAATCATCTAACATCACTTTACAGGTGTAAATATCGGCAAGTTTCTGCCGGACCATGTATAAACCGCGTTTGGCATTGGTGTACTTGTGGGTTACACGGATATCTAAGGGGGAATACACCGCGTTCATGATTTCATGGTAGAGCCCTGTCCCGTTTTCATTGGTAAAGGTGTTCCAGGACGGGCTTGCCGTGGTCACGGAAGAAAGTCCGGCTGCCCGGCCTCCGGGTGGAAAAAGAAGCAGGGCGGCGGCCAGAAGGATGCCGAAAATGAGCTGCTTATGGATTGGCTCTATGTATTGCATGGCTGATTAAATCATAGATGGGGGCGTATTCCAAGAGTGTTTTTTTATGGGAAGGCCCCGGAGGCCCCGGAAAATCACCTTGCCATCGTGTGGGAAATCGGCCTATCATTCTCTATTCGAAATCCAAATCATAAACGAGGTGATGGAGATGAACAGAATTTTGATTGTCGATGATGAAGAAATCGGCAGAACCGTTATGGAAGATATCTTCGGCCGGTACGGCAAATCTGTTTCTGTTTCCACGGGAAAAGGCGCCCTCACGGTTTATGAAAAGGCCATTGAGCGGGGTACTGCCTTTAATCTTGTGCTTTTGGACATCTCTCTTGAGGATATCAGCGGGGTGGAGGTTCTCAAGAAAATAAAACAGATAGACGGAAAACGGGGCAATGCGTCAGCCGTGGTTATCATGGTTACCGCCCACAGCGAACGCGACCTGGTGGTAGATAGTATCAAGAGCGGGTGCAAGGCCTATTTCATTAAACCGTTGAAGCAGGAAACCGTGGATAAAAAGATGTCGGAGCTGGGATTCTCCCAGGTCAAATAAGCGGCGTTTAGGCATTTCGCACCGGTGGACGGCCACCGAAAATTCGAAGAAATCTTTGCCAAAGGGACAGGACGTGGGACCTTCCGATTATTACAATACCGCCAAATTTTATCTGCGGCAGTTCAGCGGATTAAAAACCATTCCGTCCGTGGCCAACCGCCTGGTGATCATGATTGACGAGGATACCTCGTCACTCAAGGATTTTGAGGAGATCATACGGGTGGATCCTACCCTGGTGCTGCGGCTTTTGAAACTGGTTAACTCTGCGTATTTTTCCCTGAGGACAAAGATCAAGGATATCTCAGAGGCCGTGGCTTATATCGGTGTGGACAACCTGAGAAATATGATCATTCTGGATGCATTGAAAAATCTGTTCCGGGGCACCTCCGAGTCCCAAGGGTTTTCCAGAAACCAGCTATGGCTGCATTGTTCGGTAACCAGCATCTGCTGCCAGATGATCGCCGAGCGGGTTTTTGTCCGTAAGGGGGAGGATGATTTCCTATGCGGAATACTTCACGATATCGGGCTTATTGTCGAAGACCAGGTGGCCCCGGGAAAGTTTAAATCCTTTTGTCAGACCTATGATCCCAAGACCCAGAATATCATCGCCCATGAGCGCGGGGTCATCGGAACGGACCATACCACCATCAGCTACCTGCTCACCCGGGAATGGGGGCTGTCATCAGATCTTAGCCAGGGGGTGAAGTGCCATCACAGGGCATTGGACCAGGTGGATCCGGCCAGCCATGCCGGTGTCCTTCAGATTGCGGAATACCTGGTTTCCAGGCTGGGATACGACGCCTTTCCGGAAACGGTGACGGGCATCATTTCCCCGCCGCTTATGGGGCATATCCGGGACAATATCATGGGGTACCGGGCCATTATGGATGACCTGCCCCTTGAAATCCAGCGGGCCAAAGAGATCTATTCATTGGAGGAGGACGGGGATGGACTTCTTTGATGACATTGTCCGGGAGTCGGACGCGGATATCAACCAACGGTTTCTTGACACCCTGGGCAAATACCTTCCGGGCTACAGGTTCGGCGTTCTTTTGGGTGATGGCGGACAACTGGGGGACTATCTTTCAAAATACCCCGTGGACAAAGGCGTTGACCGGAAGTTGCGCCATGCCGCAGACACGGGGCGTGTCTGCGATCATGGGGACAGCCGACTCATCACCCTGTCTCTTTCGAAGATGAATTCGGTCCTTATCTGCGAATTACCCAGGAACGCCCATACGAAGACAGCCGCCGCGATGCTTGAGGACGCGGTTTGCCTCTGCCTTGAGCTTCACAAAAAAAATCGTCTTCTGGCCGAGGAAAAGGCCTTGCTGACCGCCCATAAACAGCAGCGGGACGGCAAAATAAAGGTCCTTGAAAAAAAATACCAGGAGATTTTAACCCGGAACCAGACCCAAAGCGCCGAATATTCCAGGCTGCTGAGGTCCGAGATCCGTCGCCGGACATCCGAGCTGGAACGGTCCAACGCGGATCTGGCCCGGGCCAAGGCACGGGCGGAAGCCGCCAATATCGCCAAGGATAAGTTCCTTGCCAATATGAGCCACGAGATCCGGACCCCCATGAACGGGGTGGTGGGGATGGTGGAGATTCTTCTGGGGACCTCGCTTACCCAAGAGCAGCGCCGGTTTGCCCTGCTGATGAAAAATTCATCCGAAGCCCTGCTCAACGTGATCAACGATATTTTGGATTATTCAAAAATTGAGGCGGGGAAGCTGGATATCGAGGAAATTGATTTTAACCTGAGGCAGGTGATGACGGAGATTTCTGATATCATTGCCATCTCCGTATATAAAAAGGGCCTGTCCTTTTCAAGTCTCATCGATGATGCGGTCCCCGTGATGCTCCGGGGGGACCCGGTCCGGCTCAGACAGATCATCATGAATTTCTGCGGCAATGCCGTCAAGTTCACCAAGGAGGGGGAGATCATGATCCGGGTCTCCCTTGAATCGGCATCCCCGTCTAAGGCCGTGTTAAAATTTACCGTCTCCGATACCGGTATCGGTATTCCGGAAGACCGGATCGACGGATTGTTTCAATCCTTTTCCCAAATGGATTCCAGCATGACCCGTCACTATGGGGGCACAGGCCTTGGTCTGGCCATTTCAAAACAACTGGCCCGGTTGATGGGTGGCGATATCGGGGTCTCCTCAAAGGAAAACCAGGGCTCCACCTTCTGGTGCCGCCTGGGGTTTGAGCGGCAGCCCGAAGCCGCAGAGCAACCTTCGCCCAAAGATCTTGATACCGCCGCAAGTATTCGCGTGGACGGTCCCTGCCGCATTCTCCTGGCTGAAGATGATGAGATGAATCGTATTGTGGCGGAAAACCTGCTGGCACGGATGACCCTGACGGACATCCAGGTGGCACAGAATGGCCTGGATGCTTTGGATATGTTTAAAGCCATGTCCTTCGATCTCGTGTTCATGGATGGTCAGATGCCGGTGATGAGCGGTCTTGACGCCACCGTTAGAATCCGTGAATATGAGCGGGAAAAAGGCCTTTCCCCCACCCCGGTCATTGCCCTCACCGCCCATGCCATGACCCATGACCGGGAGGTTTTTTTGAACAGCGGTATGGATGAGTATCTGACCAAACCCCTGACCTTAAATACCTTGGCAACAGCCATAGAAAGGGTGCTTCCCGGCCGTGTGCACCGGGACGGGCCCAAAGAATCTGAAAACCAGAAAATGAAAATAAAAGAAGCATCCGTTTCTGCCGGCCCGGGCGGTAAAATCGTGGACATGGCCGAACTCCGTGAGATCATGAACGGCAAAAAAGATTTGCTGGACAAGTGTATCCGGACCTTTGAAAAAAATTACAGGCAGGTTTTATCCGAGATCGTTCACTGCATCTGCGTCATTGACCATGAGGGCCTGCGCAAGAATGCCCACCGGCTCAAGGGCATGTTCAAGTACCTGGCCGCAGGCCCCGCAGCAGACATGGCGTATAAACTCGAGCGGATAGGGGCGGAAAAGTCCATGGCGGAAAGAGCCCCCAGAGAAACCGGGAAGATTGTACAGCAACTGCACGATGCCTGTGCCGAAATTCTGGAACAGCTTCACACCGTATCGGATCAGGATGGGTTCAACGGCTCCTGATTCAGCCTTCCGGGGAAAATGATTGTATGTCCTTAATGTATCGCTGCGGACCGCTGTCTTTTCTCATGGAAACCGGGTATATAATTTGCCGGTAAAAAGATGAAAAAACAAATCAACATGAAGGAAGATTAATGGATTTCTGGAATGTCATAATGGAGGTTGTCCTCCTTCTGGCCTGTGCCTTTTTGTTCGGCAGCCTGGCCCAGAGGTTCAGGCAGAGCCCCATCCTGGGATATATCCTGGCGGGCGTGGTGGTGGGACCGGTCATGTCCAGCGGTGCCATGGTGAATCAGATGGCGGAGCTTGGGGTGTCGCTGCTGCTGTTTTCCATCGGTCTTGAATTTTCATTCCAACAGCTTCGGCGTATGGGCCGCCTGGCTTTTGGGGGAGGCAGCCTTCAGGTGATGTGTACCATGGGCCTTGTGGCCTTAGGGCTGGCCCTTTTCTTTTCTCTTCCCAAAGCCATGGCCATCGGTGCCCTGGTGGCGTTGAGTTCCACCACCATCGTTCTACGGGTGCTGGTGGACAAAGCTGAGATGGAATCGGTTCACGGCAGGGCAAGTTTAGGTATTCTGCTGTTCCAGGACATGGCCATCGTGCCGCTGGTGCTGATGATCGGCCTCTTGTCCCCGTCCGGGGGCGAGGCCGGCGTACTCATGAACATGCTGCAATTGTTTGCGGCCGTGGCTGGATTGGTGCTGGTGCTTTACCTGCTGTTGTACCATCTGATTCCCCGGCTGCTCTCCTCTGCGGTCCTTTTTGCCAACCGGGAACTGACGGTGCTTTTTGCCGTGTCCACGGGGCTGGGGGCCACCTGGGCGTCCCATGCGGTGGGCATATCACCGGCGCTGGGGGCCTTTGTGGCCGGTATGCTTCTGGGGGAATCCCCCTTTGCCACCCAGGTCCGGGCGGATATCGGTTCGTTGCGGACGCTGATGGTCACCCTTTTTTTTGCCTCCGTGGGAATGTTCATCAAACCTTTGTGGTTTGTCACCCATCTCCATTATATCGTACCCACGGCCCTGATCATATTTGTACTGAAAGCCGGGGTTCTTTTCTGTGTGACCCGGATGTTCGGCCTGGACCGCCGCCATGCCCTGGCCACAGGCATCACCCTGGGGCAGGTGGGTGAGTTTTCTTTTGTTCTGACCCAGGCGGCAAGGGACGGGGGGCTCATCGGATTAACCGCCGTGGACCTTATTATTTCAGTCACCATCGTTCTCATGCTGGCCACTCCGTATATGGTGGCCTGGGCCTTGCCCCTCAGCGACCGTCTGCTGGCCGTGCTGCCGGGACAGGACTCAGTGTCGGCAACCAACGGGGATAATGATGGTAAAACCGAGGCCCGGCGGGTCATCGTTGTGGGACTGGGGCCGGCGGGGCGCCATGTGGTACGGACCCTTAAAACGAGGGGATTTGTCCCGGTCATCATTGATGTCAACCCATTGAGCCGGCAGTTCGCTGTCCAGGAAGCGGTGGAAATTCATCTCGGGGATGTCACCCGGGAGGAGGTGCTTCACCATGCCGGGCTGCATAAGGCCTGTATGGTTGTGATTACCGTGCCTGATCCCAAGATATCCATCCAGGCCATAGAGACCATCCGGCATCTGGACCCGCATATGCCGCAGGTGGTTCGGTGCCGCTACAACCGTCACCGGGATGATTTGGCCGAAGCCGGTGCCACGGTGGTGGTGGATGAGGAAGTCACCATGGGGGAAATGCTGAGTCACAGGATTACAGAGTGCCTGGCAGATGATGAGTGCACCCTTCTGGCCTGCCGGATGACCGCTAAGGGGATTAAGGACCCTTCTGAAATCTCTTCTAAAGATCCAGAGCCGATTTAAGCCAGCTTCGGAAAAGCCGGATACCTTTGGATTCTCCGTTAACGGACGGCCATGAAAAATAGTAATTTCCGGTGCGGATGGGCGCAAGGCCCAAAGGCGCCAAGAGGCGTCCCGAATCCAGTTCGTCCCGGATCAGGAAAAGATCCCCCAGGGCAACGCCAAGACCTGCCGTGGCTGCCTGAAGGGCCGCATCGTCCACTTCAAACACCTGCCCCCGTTCAAGGGACAGGCCTTCTACCTTTTGCTGCTCGGCCCAGGTGCGCCACTCTTTCATATCCGGACTGTTGTGGAGCAGGGTGTGGTGGCGCAGGTCTTCTGGGGTTCGGATGGGATGGCTGCCCTGCATCAGGGCCGGCGCGCAGACCGGGACGAGCTGCTCCTTGAGTATTTTTTCCCGCCGGATTCCCGGGATGTCGCTGCCCAGGTGGGTAATCCCCGCATCGAAGTTCTCCTGGCTAAAGTCCACGTTGATGCTGGAGGTTGTCAGCCGGACCCGGATATCCGGATACCTGGACTGGAATCTGTGAAGCCGGGGGATAAGCCAGCGGATGGCAAAGGTGGGATGGACTTTCAGACTGAAATCCTGATCCTGGTTTTTCAGTTTTTCCACGGCCCGTGTCATGATTCCGAAGGCCTGGGACAGGTGCGGCAGCAGGAGAGCCCCCTGGTCCGTCAGTTTCAACCGTTTGTGCATCCGGTGAAACAGGCTGACGTTGAGCTGCCCTTCCAGATGTTTGATCTGGCGGCTCACCGCCCCTTGGGTGACCGATAGTTCCTTGGCCGCCAGGGTAAAGCTGCCCAGGCGGGCGGCCGCTTCAAACGCCCGCAGGGCATTGAGGGATGGCAGGCCATTGGTTTTATCTTGCATGAGTTTTAATCATCCATCTCATGTGTTAAAATCGTTTGACGATCTCTCCTATAATGTTTTTAATAAAAGATCAAGCATGGGATATCCATAACAGGGGTGCCCTATATAAATTGATCAGGTGATATGATTAGATATTTATAATTTTAAGTTAAGGATGCATGATTATGAAAGCCGAAGAACTTATCGATCTTGAGGACCGGTTCGGGGCAAAAAACTATAAACCCCTGGATGTGGTGCTGTCTAAGGGGGAGGGTATCTGGGTATGGGATGTTGACGGCAATAAATACATGGACTGCCTGTCTGCCTATTCCGCAGTCAACCAGGGACACTGCCATCCTAAAATCCGGCAGGCCATGCTGGACCAGGCCCAGAAGCTGACCCTCACCTCAAGGGCCTTTAGAAACGATCAGCTGGCCCTGCTGTACGAGGAACTCTGCGATCTGACCGATTCCCACAAGATGCTGCCCATGAACTCCGGTGCGGAAGCCGTTGAAACCGTTATCAAATGCGCTCGTAAGTGGGGCTACGAATCCAAAGGGGTGGCCGACGGCCAGGCGGAAATCATCGTCTGCCAGGACAATTTTCACGGCCGGACCCTGTCTATCATCGGTTTTTCCACAGATGATAATGCCCGTGAAAACTTCGGCCCCTTCACTCCGGGGTTTAAAACCATTCCCTTTGGTGACGCCACGGCCCTGGAAGATGCCATTACCCCCAACACCGTGGCATTCATGGTGGAACCGGTCCAGGGCGAAGCCGGCGTGATCATTCCGCCCAAGGGATATCTCCAGGACGTCCGCCGCATCTGCACCGAGAAAAATATTCTGATGATTCTGGACGAAATCCAGACAGGCCTGGGCCGGACCGGCAAACTCCTGGCTGAAGAACACGACGGGGTCCAGGCTGACCTGACCCTGATCGGCAAGGCACTTTCCGGCGGTTTCTACCCCGTTTCCGCAGTACTGTCCAACGATGAGGTCTTAGGACTTCTCCAGCCCGGCCAGCACGGCTCCACCTTCGGCGGCAACCCCCTGGCCTGCGCCGTGGCAAGGGCCGCCCTCAAGGTGCTTGTGGAAGAAAATATGATTGAAAACGCCGCAAAGATGGGTGCCTATTTCCTGGAACAGCTCAAGACCATTGAGACCCCCATCATCAAAGAGGTCCGCGGCATCGGCCTCATGATCGCCATTGAGCTCGAAGACGGCACCCCGGGCGGGGCCCGGGCCATCTGTGAAGCCTTGATGCAGATGGGGATCCTCTGCAAGGAAACCCATACCTATACCATTCGCTTTGCACCGCCTTTGGTCATCACAAAAGAAGATATCGACTGGGCCGTGGATAAGATTAAAACGGCCTTTGCCGATGCCTAAACAAATCTGAACAGACGATTCTGATATGCCCGGGCACCTCTTCTCCGGTCCGGGCAAATGAAAACACCGGAACAGGGTATCCCGTTCCGGTGTTTTAGTTTATTAGGCCTCGGTTTAAAACAGATCAATATTTTCTTTGAGAAACATCTTGAACCCGTCCTTGTCAGATCCCGCTGCGGCAATTCTTGTGACCCCTTCGGATAAATCCTCCCGGCTTGAGGCCAGGGACAGCCGTATGAAATGCTGGTCCCGGGCACCGATGCTGCCGAAGGACGACCGGTCCAGCACGGCTACACCGTGACGGTAGAGGGCAAACATCTGGAAAAGGCCGGAAAAGGTGGTGCGGGCCTTTATCTCCTCCGGCAGGCTGTCATGGGCATCGGCAACACCCAGTCGGCGGCAGAGGCCTTCGATATCCGGGAAGGCGTAAAAGGCGCCTTTGGGCATCTTGCAGCGGATACCGTCGATCCGGTTGAGATCTTCGATCACCGTTTGGGCCCTGCGTTCAAAGGCGGCGGTCATCCCAGCCATCCAGCGTCCGGATTCGGGATGTTCCAGCGCCACCCTGGCCCCTTCCTGGTTGTAGGGCGGGATGCAGGAAAAATAGTTGATGTTGAGGCGTTTGAATGCCGTGGCTTCCTCAACCGTGGGGCAGACGATGTAACCAATACGGCCGCCGGTCCAGGCAAAGGATTTGGAAAAACCGGAGGCGATGAGGGTGCGTCCCTCCATTTGCGGCACCGAGGCAATAGAGGCATGGGACCTTTCCCCGAAAATGATGTTCTCGTAGATTTCGTCGGAATATACCCTTACATCCTGCGCGCAGCAGGATTGGATCACCCGGGCAACCGCCTCAAGGAGGGCGGCATCCGCCACCCCGCCCGTGGGGTTGGAGGGGAAGTTCAGGATGATGAGTTTGGTTTTCGGTGTAATCAGTCGCCGTAGCTGCTCGGGGCTGAAGGTAAATCCGTCGGACGGATCAAGGTGAAGGGGAACGGGCACGGCCCCCACATATCTCACCATGGACTCGTAGATGGGGAATCCGGGACTTGGATAGATGATTTCATCACCGGGATTGCAGTAGAGCTGCTGGGTGAAGGCAATGGAGGGTTTCCCCCCGGGAAAGACACAGACCTGGTCCGGTGAAATCGTCAGCCCCCGGCTTTCTCCCACCTGGCGGGCAATGGCCTGCCTGAGGCTGAGAAGCCCCTGGGGATCGCAGTACCGGGTATTGCCGGACCGCAGCTGGGACACCACCTCCTCAATCACCCATTCCGGGGCATTGAAGTCCGGTTCGCCAAGATTCAGGCGGATGACCCGTTTCCCTTTGGCCGCCACCCGTGCAATATGGGGGCCGATTTTGAATGCGTTCTCCGTTCCCATCATCCGGGTGCGGTCTGCGAACAATGCCATGGGGTTTCCCTCCAAATAAGAACCGCCCGGCGGTGGGGCCGGGCGGCGGGTTGTGCTTCTTGCGCTTATCGCCTTGCCTTTTATCGCCTTTCCGGCCAGATTTCTTCGGACATTTCGGTGAGCTTGTACTTTTGAATCTTTCCGGATGCCGTCATGGGATATTCCGTTACAAAATGGACATATCTGGGGATCTTGTACCGGCTGATCTTGCCCCGGCAGAAGTCCTGGACATCGCTGGGTTCCACGTCCGCCCCTTCTTTCAGGATCACAAAGGCCCCCACTTCCTCTCCGTATTTCTTGGAGGGAACGGCCGCCACCTGGACATCCATGATTTCGTCCATGCGGTAGAGGAACTCTTCGATTTCCTTGGGATAGATGTTTTCGCCGCCCCGGATGATCATATCCTTGTGGCGTCCGGTGATGGACAGGTTGCCGTCTTCGTCCAGGATGCCCAGGTCCCCTGAGTGGAGCCAGCCGTCCGCGTCAATGGCTTCGGCCGTGGCTTCCGGGTTGTTGTAATAGCCCTTCATCACGGAGTAGCCCCGGCAGCAAACTTCTCCCTGGGCACCTGTGGGCAGCTCCTCCCCTGTTTCGGGGTCGATGACTTTTACCTCGATGTGGGGCAGGGCGCGGCCCACGGTTTCCACCCTGACCCGAAGATCGTCGTCGGTCCGGGTGTAGGTCATCACCGGGGAATTCTCGGTGAGGCCGTAGCAGATTGTGACATCGGTCATGTGCATCTTTTCGATCACCTGCTCCATCACATGGACCGGGCAGTTGGAGCCGGCCATGATGCCGGTGCGCAGGGATGAAAAATCAAATTTTTTGAACAGGGGGTGCTCCAGCACGGCGATGAACATGGTGGGCACCCCGTAGAGGGCGGTACACTTTTCCTCTTCCACGGACATCATCACCTGGATGGGGTCAAAACCTTCCAGCACCACCATGCAGGTGCCGTGGTTCACGGCGGCCAGAACGCCCAGGACACATCCGAAGCAGTGGAACAGGGGAACGGGCAGGCAGAGCCGGTCGTTTTCCGTAAAGTGCTGGTTGGCACCGATCCAATAGCCGTTGTTGCCGATGTTATAGTGCGTGAGCATTACCCCTTTGGGGAAGCCGGTGGTGCCGGAGGTGTACTGCATGTTCACCACGTCGTGGGGGCTTAAACGTTCCTGCCGCGCCAGGTAGTCGTCATCACTTACCATGACGGACAACGCCCGGATCTCCGGGATGGTGTACATACCCCGGTGTTTTTCAGGCCCCAGGAAGGCCACCCGCTTGAGATGGGGAAACCGTTCGCTTTTAAGATTCCCCCGCTCGCAGGTGCGCAGCTCTGGTACCAGTTCGTATACCGTGTTGATATAGTCCGTATCCTGGAAACCGTCGATGAGAAACAGGTTTTCCGACTCGGACTGGGTCAGCAGGTATTCAAGTTCAGCGGTTTTGTAGTTGGTATTAACTGTCAGCAGTACCGCCCCGATTTTGGCTGTGGCAAACTGGAGGGTTACCCAGAAAGGGATATTGGTGGCCCAGACAGCGACCTTTTCGCCCTTCTGGACACCCAAGGCCATCAGCCCTTTGGCGGTTTCGTCCACAACCCGGGAAAATTCCTTCCAGGTCAGCCTGAAATCCCTGTCCACGTATACGATGGCCGGATTGTCCGGGTAACGTGCCACAGTCCTGTCCAGGATCTGGCCCAGGGTCTCTTCTTTCAACGCAACGGTTTCGTCCACGATGTTATCTGTCATTTTCGCGTTGTCCTCCTGATTCCGGCTTATTCCGGCACGTAAATTACGGCATGGATTTCAGCTTTTTCCTCACCGGCGCAGGACACGTAGTGGGGGACGATGGAGTTGTAGTAGACGGAATCCCCGGCATTGAGGACGTGTATCTTGTTGCCGTAGATGACCTCAATTGATCCTTTGATCACGGCGATGAATTCTTCGCCCTCATGGGAAGACAGGATCTTGTCATTGGCGGATTCCGGAAGGATCTCAACGAAAAAGGGTTCCATGTGGCGGTCGGCCTTGCCTTTGCCTAAGGCGTAGAAGTTCAGGGCGGTTGTTTTGTTCTTGCCGTCCAAAACGGAAAATTCCGCAGCCCGTTCCGCCTGGCGGACGATATAGGGATCACTGGTTTCCTGGTCGTCCAGAAAGGTGCCCAGGCGAATGCCTAAGGCCCTGGCGATTTTCATCAGGGGGCCTAAGGGGGGGTAGACGTCTTCTTCCAACATGGTGCTGATAAAATCCGGGGCCAGGCCGGTGGCATCTGCCAGCCCCTGAACGTCCATTTCCCGTTTTTTCATAAATGAGATGATGCGCTGATTCACTTTTCCGCTCTGCATGGGTCCTCCCTATCGCTGGTGTAGAAAAAGATAATCCTATATTATATCGAATACCCTTTGTCAAAAAAAACCATAAAGGCCTTTGGCAGACGCTTACGGCGGGCTAACACTATTTTTACCCGGGTTGCCGGGAATAGGGGTTGTGATCGTAAATAATCTCTTGTAGAGTCCATAAACATACCCCTTTTGGAAATACATGCAAGGAACTAGATAATGAAGACCATAGAAGTAAATATCAAAGCACAGTTCATCGTACCCGATGAGTGGGAAGTGACCGATCATATGCCGGACCCAGAATTTCCGGATGACATCAGGCGGGTGTTGAAAATAGAAGATCAGTTCTACGATTTCTTTCCGGAATGCCTGGTAAAGGTGGAGGATCCCGATGTGGTAATCTGGTCGGCGGACGAAGGCCGTACCGAGGAGATAATCGACTGTATGGACGCCTTCCAGGTGGACATCCGGGAGAAGAATACCTGAACTGAGCCCAACCGTTTTTAGCCCTCCGGGAAGATATAATGAATCTGACAGCCATTCTTTTTGATATCCGCCTGCCGGACATCGTGGACATCCTGCTGATCACCATCGTGGTCTACCAGTTTTACGCCTGGTTCTGGGGAACCCAGGCCTTTAAGGTCCTCGTGGGCCTTGCCATCCTAAGTCTGGTTTTTCTGGTGGCCAAATCCTGGGGGCTTATTCTCACCACCTGGGTATTCCAGATCCTGTGGCCCGTATTCGTCATCATGCTGATTATCCTCTTTCAGAAGGAAATCCGGCAGATGCTGGAGCGGTTCAACCCCATGAAGATGATGGGCAACCGCCACGGCCGGTCAGGCAACGGATGGATTGAAGGATTTTCCGGCTGGATTTTCCAGGCGGCGAAAAAGCGCACCGGCGTGTTGGTGGTGTTCCAGAGAAGAAGCCTGGTGGACGATCATATCACCCGGGGACTTGACCTGAAGTCCGATCCCCAGCCGGAAATACTGTCCGCAGTATTTGATAAGGATTCCCCCCTTCACGACGGCGCCATGCTGGTGGTCAACGGCAAGGTGGTATCCGTTTCCTGCTTTCTGCCCCTGTCCACCCGGGACGATTTGCCACGGAACTGGGGCACCCGGCACCGGGCCGCCCTGGGGCTGACAGAAAAGTGCGACGCAGGCGTCCTGGTGGTTTCCGAGGAACGGGGAACCGTCACCCTGATCGACGGCGGTGACGTCATGGAAATGAAAACCCCTGAGGACCTCGCCCATGCCTTGAAAGACATGACCCGTGATCCCCGGACAGAACACGTGGATATAAAAACCCTTGTCCTGGGCTGGACCACCCGCAGGTTCCGCCCCAAACTCCTGGTCTTTTCCCTGGTCTTTGTCGTATGGCTGGCATTTGCCGGCCAGCAGGATCTTGAGAAAACCCTGGATGTCCCCCTGGGTGTCAGGAATCTTTCGGCCGGCCTGAAGGTGGCCGCCCCTGAAGATCCCCGCCTCACCATTACCTGCCGGGGACTTCGCAAGGATATCAGCATATTGAATCCCAAAAACGTCAGCGCCTCCGTGGACCTGTCCGAAGCGGGCCCCGGCCAGGGCATATTCACCGTATCAACGGCCGATCTGAGCCTGCCCAACAAACGGATCCAGGTGGCCCGGATCACGCCGTCCACTGTTGTTATGATTCTTGAGGAAAAGTAGGTCGGTGATCTGGGGGGATTGATTCTCTGTGAGCCCCGCTTCTTATACCTTATATTTTGTCAATTGGAAAAATTAGCCCTTCATCGCTGAGAGTTTATCCCAGGCGATGTAATCGGCAATCTCGGGCGCTCTGTCTGTATTTTTGTCTCTTTTTTTAGCGTGGACAATTAGGTTGTGTCTGTGTAATAAAATGGAATGCATAAATTTCAGCAAAAATCCATTATCTATGCACCTATGCCAAAAACGGCGAGCAACACTCTGCTAAGGCGGATGGAGTCTTGCTTGAATTGCGATATCATAACTCCGAAAAGTGGTGGTGGCATTGGTCATTTT
The DNA here is from genome assembly GCA_913041495.1 of uncultured Desulfobacteraceae bacterium. GTDB lineage: Bacteria > Desulfobacterota > Desulfobacteria > Desulfobacterales > Desulfobacteraceae > Desulfobacter. Next base: position 34,407 of record CAJWHT010000001.1, read on the forward strand.
TATATCGATAAACGATCGTTATTTCGCTCTTATGTATCTATTCTTTCAAAGAAAACGCCTATCATCTACCAGCATTTTCTTCCTTTGGAGAAGAATCGTCAGCTTATTACAAAGCACCTTAACTGTGATGCTATTCCAAAGGTTATTGTTTCTGTTCGCAATATCTATGATGTTGCAGTTTCTTGTGCAGATCATCAGCGCAATATAATTGGTCCGTGGTGGATCATGCGGGAAGAAAAAAAGTTTTTTGCTGAAGATAATGCAGAAACGCACTCTCATATGTGGAACGCTATCATTTGTCTCAAGTTTTACGCTGCATGGGTTATTGCGGCTCAGATCGGTAAATGGGATGTCTGTTTTATAGATTTTGATGTAATTACGCAAAATCCTGAAGTTTGCTTAAAGACGATCGCTGATTTTTACGATATTGCTTTTAGTGGGGTTGATAGTGATAAGCTCAAAACAATCTCTGACAATGTCAATGTTGGAAAAAGTAGACGTGGGGAAGCTTTAGATATTGAGTATAAAAAAATGCTAAAGGAATTTTCTGGCAGTTTTAAAGGTGTCGATTTCACGCCCCTGGGTTTATAATATCAAAGCCCCTGGAAATTATACGATCTATTATAAAACGCTTGTTTCAATATGTTTTTTCCTCTTAACCATTCCCTGTATGAGTGGGCTTGAAATAAAGTTGCGTGACCATTTTCAGATCACAGGATGGTGATATGACTTACAATCGATTGATCATCCGGGCCGAACTCCTCTATGATGGCCTCGGCTGTGCGGAAAAGAAAACCACTGCCATCGCCGGCGCCAAGATCGAAGCGGTATCAAAATCATGCGCCACCCCGGACTATAAAGAGATCGTTACTCCCGTTGTCATTGATCCCCATTCCCAGATCGGTATGGAACGCCAGGCAGAGGTCGGGCCATGGTGATCCGTAACCGGAGCCGGGATTAGACGGTAGCCCCATGGAATTGTTCGCCTCAAAGCTTCAGGCCCCGGTCAGGGAGAAGACCCTGGCGCGCCGGCGTCTGACACGGGTGTTTGACCATCCTGAAAATTGGCGGCTGGTGACGGTGATCGCCGGTGCAGGATACGGGAAGACAACGCTTATTGCGGATGCCCTGGCCGGCTCGGAGAAGCCGGTGATCTGGTATCGTCTGGATCCCCGGGATAGGGACCCGGACGTATTTTGCGCCTATCTTACCCGGGGGGTGATAACGGCTTATCCCGGGCTGGAATCGGATCAGGCGTTCCGGGGGGAAGTTCAGGCGCTGGCGTCGGGAAAGCCACTGGAGACCGCCGGGGGAAAGTTCCGCTCCCCGGACCGGTATATCCGCCGGCTGGCCGCTGTGCTGTCCACGGTTGCCGTTGGCCCGGCCTGCCTGGTGCTGGATGACTTTCATACCGTGGACGACAGTCCGGACATCTGCGGGGCGCTTTCCTATCTTTTGGATATTTTGCCCCGGACGGTGGGGGTGGTGATCCTCAGCCGCAAAGAGCCTCCTTTGAAGCTGGCACGTCTCAGGGCCGGGGGACATCTGGTTGAAATCGATGAAAAGGATTTGTCCTTTACCGCTCCTGAAATACAGGCCTATTACACCGGCCTGTCCAATATCCCCCTGACCAAAGCGGATACCGGCCACATTCTGAAGAAAACCGGGGGATGGCCGGCCAGCCTGGTATTGCTGAAGTATGCCCTCAAGGACAGCCGGGAGGCGGAAATTAAACAGCGCCTGGCCGGGTTCAGCGGCAGTCAGTCCCATATTTTTGCCTATCTTGAAGAAAATTTTTTTGATGCCCAGCCCCGGGAGATTCAGGCATTCATGATCAAGGTGAATTTGCTGGCCGAGATCGATGCGGACCGGTGTGACCGGATATTCGGCATCAAACGTTCCCGGCAGCGGCTGGCTGTCCTGGTTAAAGAGCACCTCCTGGTGTTTCCCGACCGGGCGAATACCGGCGTCTTCCACTTCCATCATCTGCTCCGGGATTTTTTGTCCGCGAAAGCCACGTCTTTTTTTACCGCATACCGGATCCGGGAGTTTCATCGCAGGATCGCGGCCGATATGTCAACGGATCATCCCTTTCAGGCCATCGAGCACAGCCTGCAGGCTGAGGACTACGAAACCTGCGCCGCATTGATGGAAGCCAACGAGATGCAGTTCCTCCTGGAAGGCAGCATCCTTTTTCTGGGGCGGTGTTTTGAAAAGATCCCGGAGGCGATCCTGACCAAGCGGCCCGGCCTGCTTTTTCTCAAGGCCAAACTGCTCTCCTACCATGGAAAGCCGGACGATGCCATGGCATACCTGAGAAAGGCGATCCTGCGCATCCGGAACCGTGGAACAAAGGAAGAAGAACTCAAATACATGGTGGATTTGGGCAGCCTTTACTATTTCACCGGCCATGTCCGGGAGGCCAGGGATTTGATGGAGCAGGTCCGGGATAAGATCGACCTGCATTCTACCACCTATGTGATTGTTTTCACCTATCTGATTTTTCTGTCATCCGTGCTGGGGGAGTTTGACCGGGCCAAGGCCTATCTCCGGGAGGCCAAATCCGCTGCCATGACCTTTCCTGAATTTGAGCGCCGGGTGGCCCTGGTGCTGTTCCGGACTTCCGAAGCCTATTATCACTATATCCGGGGAGAGTTCCGGCTGTCCGGGGAGGTGAACCGGAAACTGCTGGCCTCTGCCCTGGATGTGGGGGCGGAATCCTGCCTCCCCCTGGCCTATTACCAGGATGCGGCCACCCGCGCCATGGAGAGGGATTATGCCGGGGGGCTGGCTGCTGCCGTCCGTGGTATCCGGGTCTGCGAAGATATGGCGCTCAATGACAGCAAAAAGGGGTGGATCTACCTTGCCGGGGCAGATAACTGCATGGGGCTGGGCAAACCGGACGCGGCCCGTGAGCGCATTGACAACGCCGCTGCCTTGTTTGAGGCTTCGGGGAACCGGTGGGGACTGGCCCATGCCTGGGAGACCTCGGCGCGGCTTGCCCTGGCTCAGGGCCGTATGGATACCGCCGGTGCATTCATGGCCGATGCCTTTGACCTTATCCGGGGATACGGCCTTGGCCTCACCCGGGCAATTTTTGACAACACCATGGCCAGGATATTAATCCGGGAGGGAAGGTGGGAGAAGGCCCTGGAGCATTTGTCGGCGGCCGGGCCAGGGCTTACGGAAACGGCCTATTACCGGTTTGAAAATCATTTGTTGAATGCCCGCGCCCTGTGGGAGACGGGACGTGCCGACAGTGCATCGCATCATTTTCGGCAAGCGCGGAAAATATCCGATGCCAAGGGATACGAACGGCTTCTGGAAAAGGAAGTCGCTTTGCTCAGTCCTTTAAACGGGATGATAAATGGCCCTGAGAACCGGGGCCGGGCGGCAGGGACCCAAAAAGTCGGCCCGGAAGAACTCATGGTTTTCCTGACAGGCAGGTTCGGTATCCGCAAAGGCGGTGTTGATCTGGATCTGTCCCAGTGTAAAAGTACACCGGCCCTGACCATATTTAAGTATATGGCATCCCACCCCAAAGCCGGTTTCATTCCAAGAGAGGTGCTCATCGAAACCGTCTGGCCCGAACAGGATCTGGGGAAAACCGCCAAACGGTTCAATATGGCCATGAGCAGCCTGCGGCGGCTGCTTCAGCCGGATCTGCCCCCCAGAGCCCCTTCCGCCTATATCCTGAGAAAAAAGGACACCTATTGCCTGGCCTGGGAAGCGCCGCGGGTCACCACAGATGTGGGCCGGTTTGAATCGCTGACGGCATCGGCTGCGGATTCCGGTGACCCTGAAACGGCTTTGTCGGAACGGATTCAGGCCGAGCAGTCATTGTCCGGAGCGTTTCTTTCCGAAGACCCCTATCTTGAATGGGCGGAACCGGTCAGGGAGCAACTGATATACAGGAGACTTGAGAACCTGCGGGCGGTGGCGGCCCGCTACAGGGGGCTGGGAGATCATGAAAACGCCCTGGCATACAGTCTTAAAATTCTGGACATCGATCCCTACGATGAGGCGGCATACGGCGCGCTGATGCGCCTCTATCACGCCCAGGGGCGGCCGGGCCGGATTTCCGACACCTGGCGCAGGTACAAACAGGCCGCCGACACACTGGGGGTGCCGGAAAATCAGGAGTTGGCAAGGCTTTACCTGCGTCTCACAACTTCTTGAATTCTAAGATGGTATCCTTTTTTCAATCTAATTTACTCAAAATTTACTCCCTGGTTATATAAATTGCCGGTGATCAAGAGCCACCGGTGCCACAGGGACAGCCCGGCCTTTTTGCCGGTGGCCGTGCAAGGAAACCATTCCGGGCCACGGAGAAAGGAATATGCTTGAACTGGCATTGAACGGAAGCAAACGATACTGGATATGGATGGGGTGCCTTCTGGCGGTTATGGGTGTTGGGGCGGTGTTTTATGCAGACCAGCTTATCAACGGTTTGATGGTAACCGGCCAGAGCCGTGATGTTTCATGGGGATTTTATACGGCTCAGATGACATATTTCGTCGGGGTGGCCGCAGGCGGTGTCATGCTGGTGCTGCCCTATTATATCCATAGCTACAAGGACTTTGGCCGGATCACCATTTTAGGGGAGTTTTTGGCTGTGGCCGCCATTGTCATGTGTTTTCTCTTCCTGCTGATTCACCTGGGCAAGCCCATGCGGGCACTGAATGTGTTTCTTCACCCCACCCCCTGGTCCATGTTGTTTTGGGACGGCAACGTGCTTTTTATTTACATGGTGCTGAATATCATTATCGGGTGGACCGTGCTGGATGCGGAACGCAACGGAATCAAGCCCCCCTGGTGGACAAAGCCCCTGATCCTTGTCTCCATTCCCATGGCCTTTTCCATTCATACGGTGACGGCTTTTATCTACTGCGGCCTTCCGGGACGGGGCTTCTGGCTCACCGCTGTGCTGGCACCCAGATTCCTGGCCTCTGCCTTTGCCTCGGGGCCGGCCCTGCTGATTCTCCTGGCCATGTTCATCCGGAGAACCACCCGGTTTGATCCGGGGTGGCAGGCCATCCAGACCCTCGGGGTGATTGCGGCCTACGGTCTTCTGGCCAACCTGTTTTTTCTGGGATGTGAGGTCTTTGTGGCCTTTTATTCCGGAATACCGTCCCACATGGACCATCTCAGGTATCTGTACGCAGGCCTCCACGGAAAATCCGCCATGGTCCCCTTTATGTGGACGTCACTGGCCGCCATGGTTGCGGGACTGACACTGTTGATCATTCCCCGTACCCGGAGGAACAGTCGTCTTTTGGTCATTGCCTGTGTGCTTGTCTTTGCCGGCACCTGGATCGACAAGGGGCTGGGGATGATTGCCGGCGGTTTTATCCCTTCGCCCCTGCACCAGGTGACCGAGTATTTTCCCAGCCTTCATGAACTGGTGATTTCCGCCGGGGTGGCTGCCCTGGGCCTTTTTATTCTTACCATACTATACAAGATTACCCTGGTGGTGAAGATAACCAACCAGACCGGCAGAACAGGATAAGCAAAGATGCGGGTACCGCCCTCTGCCTCAAGGTCTGGTCCAGCCATATGCCCAAACGCGTCGATGTCAGCCGCCATGCTTTTGAAACAATCCGGGGGGAATACCCGGGAAACGGAAAACGCCTGGCAACGGCTGAAAAGGGGCTGGCCATGCTGGACCGGATCGCTCCGGCCGCAGGGGAATAGCCCGGTTCTGTTCCCCTTTTTAAGCGTTCGCCGGATCTTTTAGAAAAAATTTCCCAAGAAGAGCGGCACCGATAATCACCCCCATGCCTGACAGCACCTGGGCGGACACCTGCTCGCCATGGATCAGGCTTACCATGAGAACCGCCAGGGGCGGGGTCAGGTAGGTCAGATAGCCGATAATGGTCACATTCCCCGTGTTAAGGGCCCTGTTCCAGAAGAAAAAGGAGAGCCCCAGCGGCACACATCCCAGGTAAACGGCGGACAGCAGGGCTGTACGACCCGGCAGGGTTGTATCGCCGGACATCAGGAAGATGCACAGGGAAATCACGGCGGCATAAATGGTGTAGGCCGTCATGGGATCCTTATCCAGCTTCATAAGGGGCAGGGTGACCGAAAAGCTGGACCATATCAGGCCGCAGAGCAGGGCAAACCCGTAGCCCACCATATGGCCGGAAGAAAAGGAAATGCTTTTGCCCGAGGCAATGACCATGCCGGCTCCCAACAGTCCGATACAGGCTGTGATGAAAATGGCAGGCCGCAGCCGCTTGAATGTGATCACCGAGGAGAATACCACGATCCAGAAAGACCAGGTGGTGGCCAGGATGGTGCCTTCCGCCATGGGCGCAAGATCCATGGTTTTATAGTAGAGAAAGTGGTAGAGAAAAATCCCCCACACCCCGAGCAGGCTGGGCAATATTTTGGGGACAAAGATCCTAAAGGACCGGGTGGCCAGAATATCCCTGGCGTATAGAAAAATGGCGGCACTGGTAAAGCTTACCGCCATTAATGCGGGCACACTTAATCCGGTGAGGCCTGAACCGATGGCGGCGGGCAGGCTGGCCCAGCAGAGCACAGCCCCCATGGCGTAGATGTATGGCATATGGATCTCCTTCGTATGGTTGGGGTTCTGGCCTGCATCCTACACCTTGTTTCCGGTTCAGGTATTGAACAAAATTGACATGAATTGAAATGCGTTGGATTCCTTACCCGGACACTGCCAGCCACGCCATTTCCACATTGGCCTTCCATTCCGCAGAAGAAATCCCCCAGCGACGGCAGTCATCCGGGTCCGCATCCCTGTTGAACGCGGCCTTCAGCCATCTGCGGTCCCTGTTGTCATAGCACCAGGCGGCAAAGGAATCATCCCTTAGAAAAGTAGAAGGGGACTGGCCGGGATGCTGCCGTATCATTTCCCTGAGTTCATCTGCTGTTGTTGCAAACATGGGGGTATTCGCTCCGTCCGTTATTGGATCCTGGGGGGCATCTCCAGACAACGGAAGATATGCCCCGCCTGTAAAATTACGGACGAATAACCGAATCCCCTGTGGGCTGTCAAGGTATTCTTCCCAAAGATGAGTTTTATCCGTTTTCAGGGGGAAGCGCCTTGAAGATTTCGATGTCATCCCAGGTTTGATCGCCTGCGGTATTCATCAGGCCCAGACCTGTAAAATTGTCCCTGTAATAGACCTCGTAGGTCCTAAGAACCCGGGCTTTATCGATCATGACGTTCATTTCCCCGTTGGTCAGGCGCACCCAGGTCAGGGTATGGAATTTGCCGTCATTGATCACGGGGAATTTGTCCGAGGCCCCAACGATATACTGCCGTGATCCGGTTTCCCGGATGACTTCCATGGGGGCTGCATCGGAATGGTCGGCCCTCACTTTGAGCCGGTATCTGGGGGTCAGATTTTTACCGCCCAACAGCAGGATGTCCATTTGGGCCGACGGTGAGGCTTTGAACCGTAGGTTCATCTCAAAGGCCGGAGGAAAATTTTTATGGGTGTACAGGAATGCCGGTGTCGGTGCAGCGGCGGCTTTTGGTGTTTCCTGGGGCGGCTGCTGGGTCTTGGACGGTGTGCCGAAGATGCTGTCCAGGATCAGCCCCACAGCCTCCTGTTCAAGGGTTTTGTTCTGCCCGGTTGTATTTTCCCCGGAAGGTTCGGCCGCGGCCACCCGGACACTGCTGGTGAGTCTTTCTCCCTTCACTTTGAAAGCCCCGGATTTGACGGTCCATTTGGGATTATTGGTATAATTCCCATCTTTAAAGGTCTCCCGGAAAAAGATTTCCCTGAGCCGGGATTTGTATTTTTTCAGGATGTCTCTTAACTCATTTAAAAAGGTGGGATGGGCCACCATCCTTTTATCCGCATCTTCAATTTGTTTTTCCAGTTCGGAAATCATGGATTTCAACTGCTTATTATCCTCGGCCCGGGCGGGGGCGCCCGGTGAAACGGATATCAGCATCGCCACGGTGAGTACTGCGACGAAATATCTGTTTAAGAATGGTCTCATTCTTTTCTCCTTCCCGTCGAAGATGTATATAATATTAAGGTAGTTTGAACACTTGGTGTATCATCTCACAATATCCGTGAAAAATCCATCTTGTTGACGTTTATCCGCCATTTGCCGGGATTTGCGTGTTGGCTTAAGATCAAATTGAACCCCGGATTATTAGAAGCCCCTTATGTTATGAAATTTAGGGTTTAAAATTTGGCCGCCTTGGTATATGGTGACGTAATCAAGATCAATAACCGCAAGCGTTTCGCTAAGTTTGCAGACTGAAAAGAGATGGATATGAGAAATAAATTTTCGATTATTTCCCTGGTGATCGTATTTTTCTTTATCGGCACTGCCTGCGATAAGTTAGAAGAAAAAAAAGCCCCCCAGGCCCCGCCGCCTCCCCCTGAAGTCGATGTTTATGAAACCCATGCTGAAGATATCCCCATCTACAACACGTTTGTGGGGCAGGTCTACGGAGTCAAGGATATTAACATACGGGCCCGGGTGCAGGGGTTTTTAAAGGGAATTCATTTTAAGGAAGGCTTCCCGGTGAAAGAAGGGGATTTGCTCTATGTCATCGAAAGCCAGCCCTTTGAGGCGGAGGTGGCGTCCAAGAGGGGACTTCTGGCCGAAGCCAATACCAACCTGGTGAAGACCAAGCGGGAACTGGAACGCTACCGCCCCCTGGCGGAGCAAAAGGCCATTTCCCAGAGCGATCTTGACGGTGCCGTTGCCGCCTATGAAGCCGCCAAAGCATCGGTGGACGCTGCAAAGGCCAATCTGAGGGCGGCAAAGATCCAGATGGGGTATACGCGGATCTACTCGCCCATTGACGGCATCATCGGAAAAACCCAGGCCAAGGTCGGGGACTTTGTGGGCCAAGACCCCAACCCCGTGATCCTGAATACAGTGTCCAATACGACTTCCGTCCTGGTGGAGTTCTTTCTCACCGAAAGCATGTACTTGAGTATTGCAAGGCATATGGTGGCCAATAAGAGCGCGCGGGCGGAAATGACACAAAAGCCGGACATTCGGCTGATCCTGGCCGACGGGTATGAATATCCTCTTAAGGGTAAACCCAATTTCCTGGACCGCCAGATGGACCCGGCCACCGGCGCCATCCTCTTCCAGGTATCTTTTCCCAATCCGGACAACCTGCTCCGGCCGGGGCAATTTGCCAAGGTGAAAATCAGGGTGGCGGTTGTCAAAGACGGCGTCCTGGTGCCCCAGCGCAGTGTCAGCGACCTCCAGGGCAGAAAACGGGTATTTGTGGTGGACGATCAGAATACCGTCCGGGAACGCCAGGTAACCCTGGGGCCGCCCGTAGACAATTTCTACCTGGTGAAAAAAGGGGTGGAGGCAGGCGAAAAAGTGGTCTACGAAGGCCTGCAGAAAGTGAGTGACGGCAGAACGGTTAAAGCGACACAAGTTCAGGTAGAACGCATAACACAGGATGAAAACTGATGGGTGCTTTTTTTGTCAGGCGGCCCATTGTCGCCATGGTCATCGCTATTATTACGATTATCATGGGCACCCTGTCCCTGCTGGGCCTGCCCACTGAGCAATATCCCACGATCACCCCCCCGATGGTCCAGGTCAGCGCCAGATATACCGGCGCCAACGCCGTCAATGTGGAGCAGTCCGTGGCCACCCCGCTGGAGCAGCAGATCAACGGGGTGGACAACATGCTTTACATGAAGTCCACCAACTCCAATGACGGCAGCATGAGCATCAGTGTCTCCTTTGACATCGATACAGACCCGGATATGAATACGGTGTTTACCCAGAACCGGGTTGCAGCGGCCTCGGCCGGGTTGCCCGAGGAAGTGCAGCGCATGGGTGTGAGCACTAGTAAATCCATGCCCAATACCGTCATGCTGATCACCCTCACCGATGAAACCTCCCAATATGACCAGTACTTTTTGAACAACTATGCCCTGATCAATATCAAAGATGTGCTGGCCAGGATTCCCGGTGTCGGCCAGGTGACCGTCATGGGGGCCGCAGATTACTCCATGCGGATATGGATCAAACCGGACCGTCTGTCCCAGCTGGGGATGACCGTACCGGAAATCAGCGCTGCCATCCGCGCCCAGAGCGTCATCGTTCCCGGCGGAAAATTCGGGGCTGAACCTGCCCCCAAGGGAACGGAGTTTACCTATACCGTCCGCCTTCCCGAACGCCTGCAGTCGGAAGAGGAGTTCGGGGAGATCGTTGTCCGGACCACGGAAGGCGGCGCCCAGGTAAAGCTTAAAGATATTGCACGGGTGGAACTCGGTGTCGAGTCCTACAATGTGCTCACCCGTCTGAACGGAACACCCTGTTCCATTATTGCCATTTACCAGGCACCGGGCTCCAATGCGGTAGAGGTGGCAGAGCAGCTTCTCGTGGCCATGGAAAACCTGAAGCATTCTTTTCCCAAGGGGATGCGGTATGACGTGTCCATGGATTCCACCCTGCCCATTACCAAGGGTATTCAAGAGATTGTAGAAACCCTGTTTATCGCCCTTGTTCTGGTGGTCTCCGTGGTATTTTTCTTTATCCAGGACTGGCGGGCAACCCTCATTCCCACCATTGCCATCCCCGTATCCCTGCTGGGGGCCTTCATGGCTTTCCCGCTGCTTGGGTTTACCGTAAATACCCTGTCGCTGCTCGGGCTGGTGCTGGCCATCGGTATCGTGGTGGACGATGCCATTGTGGTGGTGGAGGCGGTCCAGGTGAATATTGCCAAGGGTATGGACCCCAAAGAGGCCACCATCGCAGCCATGAAAGAGGTGACGGCACCTGTTATTGCCACCACCCTGGTGCTGATCGCCGTGTTCCTGCCTGTGGCGGTCATGGGGGGAATCACCGGGAAACTCTACCAGCAGTTCGCTCTGACCATTGTGGTGTCGGTCTGCTTTTCCTCCATTAACGCCCTGACCCTGAGTCCTGCCCTGTGCGGATTGATTCTCAAGGAACCCAAGCCCTATCGGGGACCCCTGGGATGGTTCTTCAAGATTTTCAACAAGATCTTTGATGTCTCAACCACCGCCTATATGGGGGTGACCCGTATGCTGGCCAGAAAGTTGATCATCGGGGTGATTGTGATCATCGGGGTAAGCCTGGGCACTGGCTATGTGGGGAAACTACTTCCCACCGGATTCGTTCCGGAGGAGGATTTAGGGGTTATGTTTGTCAATGTCCAGCTGCCGGATGCCGCTTCTATTCAGCGGACCGATGTGGTGATGAAAAAGGTGGAAAAAATGGTGGCCAGCTACGAAGAAGTGGATTTCGTCACCTCGGTGACCGGTTTTTCCGCCCTCTCCGGTGCCACAAGTTCAAACACCGGTTTCGTGTTCGTCTCCCTAAAGGACTGGGATGAAAGGAAAAGAACTGCCAAGGAGATCGTGGCTGCCATGGGCAGCGAGCTTTACATGGGCATCAAGGAGGCTCAGGTCTTTGCATTCAGCCCCCCGGCCATACCGGGCCTGGGCTCCGGCTCCGGCTTTTCATTAATGCTCCAGGACCGTGCGGGCAATACACCGGAATACCTGGGTCACCAGGCGTCAATCTTTATCCAGGCGGCCATGAAGCGGCCTGAGATCGCAATGGCCTACACCACCTACAGTCCCGGCGTACCCCAGCGGCTCATCGACGTGGACCGGGACAAGGCGCTGAAGGCCGGGGTGCCTTTGGATGATATGTATACCACCATCGGCGCTTTTTTAGGCGGTTCTTACGTAAACGACTTCAACCGGTTCGGCAGGCTTTACAGGGCCTATATCCAGGCAGAACCCGAGTACCGCCAGGGGGCGGAGCAGATCAACCTCTTCTTTGTTAAAAACAGGGACGGGGACAGCGTACCGCTTTCCGCCTTCGTTAAAGTGAAAGAGGTATACGGCCCGGACTACATCAACCGCTTTAACCTCATGCGGGCGGCATCCATCTCAGGCGGCGCCGCCAAGGGATACACCTCGGCCCAGGCCATGGCAGCCCTGGAGGAGGTGGCGGACCAGGTATTGCCCGATGACATGACCTATGCCTGGGCCGACATGTCCTACCAGGAAAAAAAGGCGGCCGGCACAGGGTCCAAGGTCTTTATATTTTCACTGGTATTCGTCTTTCTTATCCTGGCGGCCCAGTACGAGAGCTGGTCCCTTCCCTTCAGCATCCTGCTGGGAACACCCTTTGCCGTGCTGGGGGCGCTGGGCCTGCTGTTCCTGGCAAGGATGGGCGACTTAAGTTACGAAAACAACCTGTTTGCCCAGATTTCCCTGGTCATGCTCATCGGTATGGCGGCCAAGAACGCCATCCTGATCGTGGAGTTTGCCAACATCAAGTTCAAGGAGGGCATGAGCCTGTTTGAGGCTGCCGTTGAGTCGGCGAAGCTTCGGTTCCGTCCCATTCTCATGACTGCCTTTTCATTTATCCTGGGGATTCTGCCCCTGGTGATCGCCACCGGGGCAGGTGCCGAGGCCAGAAAGGTTATGGGCATGGCCCTTTTGGGAGGCATGGCGCTTGCCACTTTTATGGGGGTGTTTTTCTATCCCATGCTTTTTGTACTCATCGGCAAGCTTGGGCGGTATGAAAAAAAACGGGATCTGTCTAACATGAAGCAAGAAAAGAGGGCTGAAATATGAAACCATTGAAAACTGCCTGCACCCTGTTGGCCTGTATACTGATCATGGCAGGGTGTAATGCCGTCGGACCCGATTTTAAGCCGCCTGAGATGGCGTCCCCCAAGGCCTACCGGTTTGTTACCCAGGAGGCCAAGGCCGTGGAGGATCTTAAATGGTGGGAATTGTTTGACGACCCCGTGCTCCACGACCTGGTGGCTGCGGCGCTGGAAAACAACCGGGATGTGAAAACCGCCCTGAGCCGGATTGAAGAAGCCCGTGCCACTTACGGATTTACCCGGGCCGACGAGTACCCCACGGTTGATCTGCAAGGCTACGGGTACGCCGGTAATTTTTCAGGGTCCCGGTCAAAAACCGATGACACCAGTTTCTATCTGACGCCGACACTGTCCTGGGAGGTGGATTTCTGGGGGCGGTACAAGCGGGCCAGCGCTGCTGCAAAGGCTGATATCCTGGCATCGGAATTCGGGGCCAGAACCATTCAGGTCAGTCTCATTGCCGATGTGGCCTCTGCGTATTATACGCTTCTGGACTACCGCCAGCGCCTGGAGATGTCAAAGGAAACCCTGGCGTCCCGTCTCAAGAGTTTGGGTATTATCAGGCAGCGGTTCGACCAGGGGATCATTCCGGAAATAGATTTGAACCAGGCCCAGATTCAAAAGGAGATTGCAGCGGGGGCCATTCCCCAGTACGAGCGTCTGATCGCAAAAACAGAAAATACGTTGAGCCTGCTTTCCGGGGAGCTTCCCGGCAGTATCCGCACCGGCAGCACCCTGGCGGACCAGCCCCTGCCGCCCTTTGTACCTGATACCATGCCGTCCACCCTTCTTCAGCGGCGGCCGGACATCCGGCAGTCCCTGGCGCAGCTTCACGCCAGTAACGAAAACATCGGGGTGGCCGTGGCCCAGCGGTTTCCGACACTCAGTCTGGCCGCTGCCCTGGGCGCGTCCTATTCGGACTTCTCCCACGTGATCGTCCGGGGCGGGGTATATAACAGCACGGCAACCCTCGTGGCGCCTTTGTTCAATTTTAAGAAAAATCTGCGCCGGGTGGAAGTTGCCGAAATCCAGACGGAGCAGGCCCTGCTGAGCTATGAAGAAACAGTGCTCACCGCTTTTCGGGAGGTGGAAGACGCCCTGGTGGAGGTGGATACCTATCGCCGGGAAAGCGAGGCTGCCAGCCGTAAAGTCATTGCGGCGGAAAATGCGGCGAAGCTTTCCTTTGAACGCTATGACAAGGGCGTCAGTTCCTATCTGGAGGTACTGGATTCCGAGCGGACCCTGTTTTCCGCCAAGTTGGAATACTCCGAAATCAAACAGCTCTTTTTCAACGCCTACGTCAATTTGTACAAAGCCCTGGGCGGCGGATGGCTCAGTCCTGAGAAACCTGCCTCGGACACGGGGGACCGGAAGGCTGTAGCGGCTGAAACCCTGTCAGAATAACCCCGGCGTGGCTGACGCGTCATTGCCGCAACTCATCCTGTTTATTGCCAGGCACCTTGCCGCGCGTCCAAAGCTGCTGCTGGTGTGTCTTGTCCTTGTCACCATCCTTATGGCCGGATCTGCCCGCGGGGTCCGGCCGGATTATTCCGGGGTGTCCTTTGATGTTCAGGAATCAGAATCCGCAAGGGCTTACCATGAATTTAGCTCAGCTTTCGGCGGGGATGCCTACCTTCTTCTTGCCTTTGCCCACGGCAGCCGTATCACCGATCCCCACGTGAAAAATAGCCTTGCCGCTGCCGGCAAAGAAATTGCGGCCATGGCGGGGATTCTCAGGGTCTCGGACCTGGCCCGCCTGTCCAGCATCCGTCTGCCCGGCGGAACCGGGATGGACGAATGGACAAAGGCGTCCGTCGAACAGATGCGCCGGTTTATTCCGGGCATGTCACAGCTTTTATCGGCGGACCAACGGATATTGGGGATGGTGATCCGGATCGACAACGAACGCCTGAACGGATTCCGGCTTGAATCCCGCATGGCGGAGATAAAGGCCGTCGTTCATCGGTTTTTTCCGGACTGCGACCGGGTATATGCCGCCGGTATCCCTTTGCTTCGGGCGGCTTTTGAACGGTATAACCTGGAGAACGCCGCTATTTTCGGAGGGCTGGGCCTGGTGTTCGGTGCCGTGATTGCTTTTCTACTGTTTAGAACCGTCTGGGCGGCAGGCCTTGTGGTGGTGACGGCCCTGGTGTCGCTGATATGGATGGCAGGGATCATGGGGCTGGCCGGCATCCGGATCAATATGGCATCCGGCCTGAGTTTCGGCTTTGTGCTGATCGCCTCATGCACCACGGTGTTTCATATACTCATTGCGTACATTGACGAACGGCCTGACGGTCCCAATCCCTTTGGGACGGCTTTGGCCAAAGTCTTAAAACCCTGTTTCATGTGTGCAATGACCACGGCCACAGGGTTTTTCAGCCTGATGGTCAGCCCTGTACCCATGGTGCGCCAGGCAGGTCTTCTCATCGGTGCCGGGGTAATGCTTTCCTTTGTATTGGCACTGCCGGTGACGGCCTTTGTGCTGCCGTATATCTTCAGCACCGCCAAACCTGTGCCATCCGTTCGGAAACGTCATATGAAAAAATCCTCCCGGCTGGCTGCCGTACTGAAGGTTCCGGGATTCAGCACCCCGGGGACCACCCTTATTCTCGGGCTGCTGTTCTGTATTATCGCTGCAGCGGGAATTCCTGAAATCGAGCGGACCCGCCACCTGAGCCTGCCGATGCTGGGACATTCCCGGGCGGCGGAGGATGTGGCTTTTGTCCGGGACCACCTGTCCACCGGATACTCTGTTTCCCTTGTCCTTTCAGATTCCGGGAAAACCTTTGAAGGCCGGCCGTTCTGGTACGAATTGCTGCGGTTGGAAAAGCAGTTGAAACAACTTCCCGGAGTTGACGATGTCAGCGGCATCACGTCACTGGTGTTTAAAACCGCCCTGGGCTTTTCCCAGGCCGGCATACGTCCGGAACTGGTGTTTACCGGGTTGAAAAAAGAGGCAAAATACCGTGAGATGCTTGCCCCGTTTCTAAGCGGTGACGGACGGAAACTCAGGCTTGAAGTGCATATCCAGGATCTTTCCTCCCGCCAGATTGAAGGCCTTTTGGAGGAAATAATCGGCACTGCCCGTTCGGTGATGACAGGGAACATCAGGGCGGATCTGGCCGGGCAGATGATTTACCTGCGTTCCCAGACCCAGGGGCTTGTGGCTGCCCAGGTGAACACCCTGGGAACGGCCCTTTTCGTGATTACGGGGATGATGATTCTTCAACTGGGTTCCCTACGCCTGGGGCTTTTGAGCCTGATCCCCAACCTTTTGCCTCTGTTCACCATTTTCGGGATCATGGGGTGGGGTGGCATTGCCCTGGATCCTTTAACCGTTTTTGCTGCCGTGATTTCCTTCGGCCTCTCCGTGGACGATTCCATCCACTACCTGACGGCGGTAAAAGAGGGGCTGGCGGCGGGGCAACCCATGGGGGCGGCCCTTGAAACCGCCTACGACCGGACAGCGAAGGCCCTCATCGCCACCACCGCCGTTCTTTTTCTGTCTTGTGCCGGACTGATGCTGTCCCAGGTCTCCCATGTGTTTTACCTGGGCCTGCTGGTGGCATCCGCCTCCCTGGCAGCCCTGGCCGGAGACCTGATGGTGTTGCCGGCCCTTGTCCGTAAAACCGCCCTCTGGTATAAGCTGGGATGACGTATAAACAACGCAGCAAGGACAAGGGAACCTCAGGGGCAAATATGGTCAGTTTTTTCAATGCCTGGATCGCGGCACAAAACAGTTATGGATTCCGGCATTCCGGCAGTCTTGGGGCACCGCCCCGGGACGTATGGGCGGTGATGACGGATTTCATGTCGTGGCCAACGTGGTGGCAGGGCCTGCGGGAGATCCGGCGCCTGGATGAAGGGGCCCTTGCCAGGGGAAGCTGTATCCGGTCTTCCTGGCAGGGGAATTTGCCCTACAGCCTGACTTTTGACGCCGTGATCCGGGACATTCGCCCGGAACAATCCCTTTCCTTTTTCGTGACCGGAGACCTGAGCGGCGGCGGCCGCTGCCGTCTGTTGCCGGTGCCGGAGGGAACCTGGCTTGAATTTACCTGGCAGGTTGCCCCCACCCGCCTCTGGTTTCGAATGAGCGCCCCCATTGTAAGATCCGTATTCAAAGAAAACCATGACCGAATTATGGCGTCCGGGGGCAGGGGGCTTGCCTCGGAATTGTTTTCACGCCGTATGGAAATTGAGGTGCCCCATGACTGAGTCCACGATACACTCCTTTGATGACAACCCTGAAATGGCTATGGTGGATTCCTTTGTCCGCCACACCGGGGCCAACATCTTTCTCACGGGAAAGGCAGGTACCGGTAAGACCACATTTCTTTCCGGGCTGAAAGCGGATTGCCACAAGCAGATCATGGTCACGGCTCCCACAGGTGTGGCAGCCATCAATGCCGGGGGGGTGACCCTCCATTCCTTTTTTCAGCTTCCCTTCGGCCCTTTTCTGCCGGGCCGGACGGATCAACGCAGGGATTTTCAGCGGTTTTTCCGGTTTTCAAAGGAGAAGAAGCGAATCATCAAAGGCCTGGACCTTTTGGTCATTGACGAAATTTCAATGGTCCGGGCGGACCTGCTGGATTCCGTGGATGCGGTGCTGCGGCGGCTGCGGCGGAACGACCGGCCTTTCGGCGGGGTACAACTGCTGCTGATCGGGGATCTCTTCCAGCTGCCACCGGTGGTGAAACCCGATGAGTGGCAGTGGCTTCAGGAGGTGTACCCCTCCATGTACTTTTTTGCCAGCCAGGCCCTGGCCCGCACTGAACTTATCTCCATAGAGCTGAAAAAGATTTACCGCCAGTCTGACCAGGACTTTATCGATCTGCTCAATGCCGTGCGGGAAAACCGGCTGGAAGGCGAAGCGGCTGAAATTTTGAACCGGTGCGCGGAAAAACCGCTGCCGGAACGCGGGGCCATCACACTTACCACACACAACAGGAAGGCCGACGACATCAACCGGGAGCGGCTGGATCGCCTGGATGCAAAACCAAGGTCCATCACGGCCGAGGTGGAAGGGGATTTTCCGGAGCAATCCTATCCCACCCCGGACCGGCTGGTGCTCAAAAAAGGCGCCCAGGTGATGTTTTTAAGAAACGATGCCTCACCGGAAAAACTTTACTACAACGGCAAGATCGGCCGGGTCAGCGAGATTTACGGCGACCGGGTACTGGTGTCCGACCCGGATGGGCAGGCGGCGTCTGTGGAGGTAAAACCCGTGGACTGGGAAAACATCACCTACACGGTGGATGACGAGAACCAGACCATTAAAGAAGACGTCATCGGCCGGTTTTCCCAGATTCCCCTCAAGCTTGCCTGGGCCGTCACCATCCATAAGAGCCAGGGCCTGACTTTTGACCGGGCCGTGGTGGATGCCAGGGACGCATTTGCCCACGGCCAGACCTACGTGGCGTTGAGCCGGTGCCGTACCCTGGAGGGCCTGGTGCTTACCTCGCCCCTTCCCCGGCAGGGCGTGGCGGTGGACCCGTCCGTGGCTGAATTCATGGCAGGGGTAACCTCCCAGACCGAAGGTGATCTTGACTCCCGGTTCCACATGGCGCGGATGGCCTACCAGCAGGAGCTTTTGCTGCAATGCTTTGATTTTGCCGCCATGCGGGGCATGTTCTACTACTTCATGCGCCTGGCGGATACCAACCGGAGCAGCGTCCGGGTGGCCGGCCTTCCGGATATCACCGCGCTCAAGGTGGACGCCAGAAAACAGATTTTTGACGTGGGGGAAAAATTTCAGAACCAGCTCCGGCATATGATGGACGGAGAAACCCTGCCGGATGACCACGAAGGGATACGGGAACGGACCCGGAAAGCCGCGGGCTGGTTCGGTGAAAAATTCCCTGCTTTGTTCGCAACTCTTTTGGACAAAGGCATGGTGGAGACCGACAACAAGGCGTTGAAAAAGCAGATGAACAACGGCCTGGACAACCTGCGCCTGGAGATACGGGTCCGTATGGCCGGTATCCGTTCCTGTGCGAAAGGGTTTTCATCCAAACGGTATCTTCGGGCCATCTCGGGTGAAGGCATGGCCGCCTCCCCCAAGGCAAAGACTGCCGCTGTCGCCAGTACGCCGGATTACACGGAATTTGATATCGAGCATCCCGAGATGTTTAAAGCCCTGAAAGACTGGCGGGCTTCCGTTGCAAAGAAACTCGGCGTGCCGCACTTTCAGGTTCTTCATCAAAAAGTGTTGGTACAGATTGCCGTCTGCCTGCCGGAAGATGATTTTGCCCTGGCCAAACTCAAGGGCGTGGGACCCAGGACACGGAAAAATTACGGGGAGGACATCCTCCGCCTGGTCCGGGAATACCGGGAAAAACACGACATAGACACCGTCGTTCTGCCCGAGCCCAAAACAGATGACAGTCCTTCTGCTTCAGGCAAAAAGAAAAAGAAACAGGCCGGTGATACCCGGCAGATCACCCTTACCTTTTTTGAACAGGGAATGGATGTCCAGTCCATTGCAGACGAACGGGGACTGGCCGTTTCCACCATCCAGGGGCATCTGTGCCACTTCATCGAAACGGGTACAATTTCCCTGGAACGGGTGGTGGAGGAGGAGAAAACCGCCGCCATCATGGCAGCCCTGCAGCCCGGACGCCACCTGAAAGAGGTAAAGGATTCCCTGGGCCAGGAGATTACCTACGGGGACATCAAGGCGGTGATTGCCCATCAAAAGTACGTCAGTTCAAGCCAGTCTGACCCGGAGGCGTCAGATTCCGACAAGTCAGACGCATAAATTATAAGCGGTTCCCGTATCAGCTCAGGTTGGTTTGATAGATCCGCGGGGTCACCCCGAAGCGGCGTTTAAACGCCCGGGTCAGGTGGCTTTGATCTGCGAATCCTGCGTCTGCCGCAGCCTGGGCTATGGGCCAGCCGGCTTTCAGACGCCTGCGGCTGTGTGCCAGCCTAAGCTGCAGCAAAAAGGCATGGGGGGAAAGGCCCTTGTGACTGCGGAACAGCCGGATCAGATGGTACTGGGTGCATCCCAGACGGTCTGCCAGGTCCGTCAGCCGGATTTCTTCGGAGATATGGGCCTTAAAATAATCAATGGCACGGATGACCCGTTTGTCGCAGCGATCGTTGCTGCCACTTCCCCCGCTTCCGCCTTTTGTCCTGAGATTGCCATGGCGCATCAAAAGCGTGGTCAGCATCTCAACACTCAGGCTTTCCAGGTCTGGGGTGTCCGAACCCGTAAAAAAATCGGTATGCAAGGCGGCCAGTGCCCGCCAGAGGGTATTGTCCCGTATGGGAGCTAATCCGAGACCTACGTTAGGATTTTCCTTTCCGGTGCACTGCGCTGCCAGATCCCGGAATAATTCCTGTGTGACGTAAAAACTGCACAACTGCCGCTGATCAGTGGCGCAGGGGCGGTTGGCGTGGACCAGGCCGGGTTCGAAGATACTGATTGAGCCGGGCTGAAGGATGGCGGATTCCCCCTTGATGCGGTAATGCTCCCCGCAACCGGTATTGAGCCAGATGACCCATCGGTCGTGGATGTGGGGCTTGAATTCAAAGGGGTCGGTGCAGGAGAGTACCTCCATGCCCGGTATCTGTCTGTACAGAACGGCCATGGAGATACTCTGGCACTGATCCTATTTATCGTCAAGGAGGATTCTTGCTAAAAGGACCAGTTGACGATGGGCAGGAACCCGAAGGGCTCTTTGGCGCCGTTGATGTTGATGAGGCCGATCTGCAAGCCGTTGAGGGCTTGGGTATGGTTAATAAGGCTGAGCTGGACCCCGTTGAGAGGACCTGCCTGGTTATACACCCAAGAGGACTGGAACCCGGTGAATCCACCCTTGGTGACGTTGACAAAACCGTTCTGCCACCCCTTGAAGTCGGCTTCCGTGTAGTTGACAATGCCGTCCTGGTACCCGGTGTAATTTCCCTTGTTGATGTTGACCAGGCCGAAAGTGGCCCCTTTAAAATCTTTGCCCACGTAGTTGAACAGGCCGAATTTGATGCCGGCGCCATTCCCGTTGGTCTGGTTGGCGATGCCCACATCCAGGCCGGTGACATCCTCGTTGACCCCGTAGATCAGGTTCAGGCGAACCCCGCTGATATCCCTCTTATTGTCCACGATCTGGAGGGGATCGAACAGGGAAAGCTGGCAAATGGCCGGATCTTTTTCTGCGGCATAGGCGTGGTCGGAACCTGCAAACCAGGCAATGACCGTTGCCCAGAGAAAGAGAACACCCAGTGAAAAACCGATATGTTTCAATGCTGCTTTCATGTTACCTCCGTTTGGTAATAGGCCGGAAGCCCGGCTGTTTGATTGAACTGACCGGAGTATAACCGATACCTTTGCTTTGGGTCTGTTGGATTCTGGTTCTAAATTGTAAAGGGATGTACGAAAGTGTAAGGGTGGTGTCCGCTTGCCGGGCTGCACGAAGCCGTGTATATTCGCAATCTATGACTTGCTTGATTTGACACGGGGCAAAGGATTGCCAGATGAAAAAAAATATCGTCTTCATGTTTTCCGGCCAGGGCTCCCAGTTCTTCCACATGGGCCGGGATCTTTACGAATCAGAACCTGTGTTCAGGCGCGCCATGGATAGTATGGACACAATTGCCGGCGATATGACGGGGCGGTCCGTTGTAAAAGAGATCTATGACCCCGGCAAAGGCAAGTGGGATAGGTTTGATGACATCTCCCTGTCTCATCCTGCCATTTTCATGGTCCAGGCAGCCCTGGTCCGGACCCTGGCGGAAAGGGGCATCGTTCCGGATGCGGTGATGGGGACCAGCCTCGGGGAGTTCGTGGGGGCGGCACTTTACGGTGTGATGGATTTTGAGACTGGATTTAAAAAGGTGATCCGCCAGCCCATCGTATTCAAGGACGACCTTCGTCCCGGGGGCATGATTGCCGTCATGGACAGCCCTGATATTTACTATGACACCCCCGTGCTGCGGGAAAATTGTGAGATTTCAGCCATCAATCTGGATGCCCATTTTGTGGTATCAGCCCAGGGAGAATCCCTGGAACGGGTGCAACGGTATCTGACGGAAACCGGTATCAATCATCTTGCCCTGCCGGTGGCATATGCCTTCCATTGCGCCCACCTGGAAAAAATCCGGGAGAAGTTTATCTCCCTGTATTCCGGCGTGCCGTATGATTCTCCCGGGGTGGCCTTTTACTCTTGTACCGGGGCCGGAAGAGTCCACGACATTGATCCCGGGTTCTTCTGGCGGGTGATACGGCAGCCTATCCGGTTCAGGGATACGTTCATGGGGGTGGCATCCGAGGGGCCTTGCATATTTGTGGACCTGGGACCGTCGGGCACCCTGGCCACCTTTGCCAAGTATAATCTGCCGAAAGACAGTCCATCGGAAATTTGGCCCATCCTGACCCCTTTCGGCGGTGAGAGGGAAAATTTAAACCGGGTTCTGGCAGCGCTACCCCGAAGCGAATCAAAATCCGCGCCCGGTAAAGAAAAGCAAATGGCTTCACCACCAAATATCCGGTTAAAAATTGGGGGGCAGGACTTAGGCAACCCGGACTTTAAACAACAGTTCAGCCTTACATATGCCTGCCTGGCCGGGGGGATGTGCCGGGGTATTTCTTCCCCCGCCTTGGTCACACGGATGGGGAATGCGGGGATGATGGGATTCTTAGGCGCCCACGGTTTGCCTATGGATGAGGTTGACCGGCATATCTGCCAGGTCATCCGCGGCCTGGACGAAGGCCGGGCGTTTGGTGTGAATCTGCCGGCGGGACCGGATGAGGACGACCTGGTGGACCTGTGTTTAAAAAGAAAGGTGTCCTGTATTGAGGCCTCCGGGTTTACAGGCGTTACCCCGGCCTTGGTCAGGTACAAGATTGCCGGTATGGGAGACGGTCCGGCCGGCGCCGGCGGGCATCCCACCCGGATTATGGTCAAGTTGTCACGGCCGGAGGTGGCAGCCGATTTTCTTCGTCCCCCCGGCAACCGGATTCTGGAAAACCTTCTGGCCTCCGGACGGATATCATCTGCCCAGGCTAAGTGGGCGAAGGGGGGTCCCGTGGCCGACGCCGTCTGTGTGGCCGCGGACGGCGGTGGTCCCACCCAACGGGGAACCACCGCCGTTCTGCTGCCTGCCATAATCCGGCTGCGGGACCGGATGAAAAAGGAATACGGGTACGAAAAAAAGGTGTTTGTGGGGACTGCCGGCGGCATCGGCACCCCGGCAGCGGCTGTGTCGGCCTTTGTCCTGGGAGCGGATTTCGTTCTCACCGGTTCCATCAACCAGTGCACCCCGGAGTCCGGAACCAGCAACAGGGTGAAGGACATGCTCCAGAAGATCAATGTACAGGATACGGCCTATGCCCCGGCTTCACAGGGATTTGAAATGGGGGCGGCGGTACAGGTGTTGTCCAGGGGGACCTTTTTTCCGGCCAGGGCCAATCGCCTTTTTTCCTTGTACCAACACCATGATTCACTGGCGGATATCCCTGAGGACCTGCTGGGAAAAATCTGCGAAAAATATTTTGATCTGAGCCTGGAAAGAGTCTATGATGCGGGCAATTCGTTTGCTTCCGGTGCGGATCCGGGCTTGCCCGGGCAAGCCTTTCCAAAGCGCGGAATGGCTCAATTCTTTAAAGGGTATCTGGACAATGCCTTCTCTTTGGCACTTGCCGGGGAGCAAACCTGTGGGGTGAACTATCAGGTTTATTGCGGCCCTTGCCTGGGAGCATTCAATCAGTGGGCGGCCGGAACAGAACTTGAGAACTGGCAGGCCCGCCATGTGGATGATATGAATATGCGGATAATGGATGCGGCGGCGGATTTGTTGACCCAGCGATTATACTCCCTGGCCAATACGGACCCGGCCAAAAGTTGAAAAAGGAACACACGCTATGACAATTCTCATGTTCCCGGGACAGGGCTCACAAGTGAAAGGCATGGGCAAGTCCCTGTTTGGAAAATTTCCGGAGGTTACGGCCCGGGCGTCGGATATCCTGGGCTATGATATCCGGGAACTTTGCCTGGAAGATCCTGAAAAAAAGCTGGGCCTCACCCAATATACCCAACCCGCCCTCTTTATCGTCAATGCCCTGGCCTGGTACGAGCTCAGGGATGAGGGTGACAAGGCATTCCAGCCTTGCTTTGCATTAGGGCACAGCCTGGGGGAATACAACGCCCTGCTGGCCGCGGAGGTTTTTGATTTTGAGGACGGACTTCGGCTGGTGCAGGAACGGGGCCGTCTCATGGGCGAGGCCGACGGCGGCGGGATGGCAGCGGTTATGGCCGTGTCACCCGAGAAGATCTTGGCGGTGCTGGCCGAAAACCGGATAGGGGATGTGGACCTGGCCAATTTCAACACCCCGGATCAAACCGTTATTGCAGGGCCAAAAGAGGCCATCGCAACGGCGTCAAAGGCCTTAAAGGCTGAAAAGGCCCGGGTGGTGACGCTCCGGGTCAGCGCCCCGTTTCATTCCCGGTATATGGCTGACGCCTCTGCCGCCTTTGCCGGATTTCTTGAGGGGTTCAGATTTGCGCCCCCTGTGTTCCCGGTGATTGCCAATGCAACGGCCCGGCCATACGGACCTCAGGAGACCGCAGATTTGCTGGCACGGCAGATCTCAAGTCCGGTGAAATGGGCGGAGAGCATCCGCTATCTCATGGCTGTGGACGCTGAGCCTGAGTTTAAAGAGGTGAATGCCAGGATACTTACGAAGATGGTCACCCAGATCAAAGAGAAATGCGATCCGCTGCCCGCCGAAGAGATCGCCCCCGCAGCGTCCACAACCACGGTAAAGAAGGGGGCCGGCACTGAACCGGAACCTGCGCAATACAATCGAATGGTGGGAAATCCCGGGTTCTGCCGCCGATACGGCCTCAGCCATCCCTACGTCGCCGGGTCCATGTACCGGGGCATCGCATCAAAGGAGATGGTTGCAGCCATGGCACGGGCCGGCATGATCGCTTATCTGGGTGTCGGCGAACTGCCCATGGACCGCATTGCGTCGGACATCCGCTGGCTGGCAGGGGAACTGGGGCAAGACCTGCCGTGGGGGGCAAACCTGCTGTACAATGCCAGGTCCCCCCAACTAGAAGAGGACACCGTGGATCTGTATGTGAAATACGGTGTCCGGTTCGTGGAGGCCTCCGCCTATCTGCAGATGACCCAGGCCTTAGTGCGGTACAGGCTTTCCGGTCTGAAACGGGACCACCGGGGCAAGGTGGTCTGCACCCGCCATGTGCTGGGCAAATGTTCCAGGCCGGAAATCGCCGAGCAATTCATGAGTCCGGCCCCGGACAGGATCATACAGAAGCTGCTGGACAAAGGTGCCATCACCCCTGAACAGGCGCAAATGGCCGCAGAGGTGCCCATGGCATCGGAAATTTGTGTGGAAGCCGATTCCGGCGGTCATACGGACATGGGCGTGCCCACGGTGCTGCTGCCGGCCATGGGAATGCTCAAGGAAAGGATAACCGCGGGATATGACTATAATGAACCGGTTTACATGGGCTTGGGCGGCGGTATCGGCACCCCGGAGGCGGCCATGGCCGCCTTTGTGATGGGGGCGGATTTTATCCTCACCGGCTCCATCAACCAGTGTACGGTGGAGTCGGGTTGTTCAAAAACCGTGAAAACCATGCTCCAGGACATCAATGTCCAGGATACGGAGTACGCACCCTCCGGTGGCATGTTTGAAACGGGGGCCAAGGTCCAGGTGCTGCGGCGCGGGGTGTTCTTTCCGGCCCGGGCCAAGAAGCTCCATGAGCTGTATACCTATTATGACAGCCTGGCGGACATTCCGGAAAAAACAGCCCGCCAGATCCAGGACCGGTATTTCAAACGAAAGTTTGAGTCTGTGTGGGACGCCCAGAGAGACCGGCTTGAATCAGAGGGCAGGCAGGATATCGTTGCCAATGCCGAAGCCAGTCCCAAGCAGAAGATGGCTCTTGTGTTCCGCTGGTACTTTAGACGGGCTACCGATCTGGCCATGGACGGAGATCCCGGCCATACCGTTGATTATCAGGTGCATACCGGCCCGGCCCTGGGGGCCTTCAACCAATGGGTGCGGGGTACGGATCTGGAATCCTGGCAGAACCGCCATGTGGACCGCATCGCCCTGAAACTGCTGGATGAGACTGAAAACCTGTTGAGGAAGACAATAAAGGGGTTTTTAAGATAAGCTGTTTTCTCATTTCCCGGATGCCAACCGGACGTTGTTGAAAAATGAGTTCGCCGGGTGTGGCATTGTAGGACAATCCGCCTTAAACAGCGGTGTGCCGCCAATTTTAGCTTGCCTTCTAAAGGCTAAGAATGTAAGGATGGGGACGTCCAAATCAAACTGAACAGAACAGAAAATAGCCTAAAAGGAAAATCCATGAGAATTCTGGTGTTCCTGATCGCATTGTCCGTTTTGATAATATGCTCTGCTGTGCAGCCGTTGGCCAAGACAGCGGTGGAGGCACCCAAGAAGGTTCTGGCGATCCAAAGTCAGGTTTTTGCCCCTTATGAACGGTCGTTCAAGGGGTTTAAGACAGGCCTTGAGGCCAGCGATTACACCGGGAATATCGAGGTGGTTCACTTCAACGCAAAAAGCGATCTCAAGTTGATGGAGCAAAAGATCCTTGAAGTCCAAAAATCAAAAGAGTTCGACTTGATTTTTACTTTGGGGACACGGGCGACGCGGATGGCCATGGATAATATTGATGATATTCCGATCATCTTCACCGACCTTGCAGCACCCGAATACTCGGGCATCATAAAAGACTGGAAAAGCTCCGGCACCAATGTCACCGGTGTGGAAACCCCGAAATACCTGAGCAAAGGGGTGGAGATGCTTCATAATCTGATCCAGTTTAAAACCGTGGGTATGATTTACCTTCAGGGCTCTCCCAGCCACGAGGGGGCACTCAGGCAGATGAAGCTGATTTCAAAACATCTGGGAACCAAGTTAATCTATGACGGGTTTCCGCTCAAAAATGCGGCAGGCAAGAATCTGCCCGATGCAGAGCTCCGGGAGCAGATATCGATGAAACTTGATGAACTGCTGCCCCAGGTGGATGTGTTTTTTGTCCAGCCCTCCCGGAGTTTTGTCAATAATTTTGACATATTTTTAAACGGATTCAGGGATCACAAAGTCCTCAGTGCCGGTGATCCGGTGTACATAGAAAAGGGGATCGTCCTCGGGTTGGACCGCAATAAATTTGAGTTCGGGAAACAATGCGCCAGGTATGCGGTGAAAATTTTCAGGGGAACCCCGCCCGCATCCTTACCAATGGATGTGGGGCAGCAGTTTACGATTTCCTTTAACCTTAAGGCCGCTGCTGTGGTGGGATTTACACCGCCGTTGGACCTGCTTGCGGCCGCGGACGCCATTTACCAGGAATATCAGGCCCCCAATCCCCCCAGAATTGATACCCAGGATTAGCCGGCCCATCGCCTGAACTGTTTCGTTCGGCCATGGGCCGTTATTGTTTTTCAGTCTGATGCAGATCTTTGGCAGGATTGTAAACGATCATGGCGGAATAGGTTTTCCGGTTCAAGCAATTAAATGATCCCAAGGAAAGGAAAAATGATGGATGAAAATACGATATATCATGTGGTGATAAACCATGAAGAACAATACTCTATCTGGCCGGATGGCAAGAAGATCCCGGAGGGATGGCGGGCTGTCGGAAAAAGCGGTCTCAAAAAAGAGTGCCTGGCCCATATCAACGAGGTCTGGACGGATATGCGCCCCTTGAGCCTGAGGAAAGCAATGGAAGCAAACAAATCAGATTGACAGATGCGGACAAAAGGTACCCCAATTAAATGAGACGCTTATCACCAAAAAAAATTGCTTTTGTCTATTCAGGCATAGGTCCGCAATACAAATATATGGGCAAAGGACTGACCCGCGAAGACGAATTCCGGAGGATCATTGACACGTGGAACCGGAAAACAAAACGCATTGCCGATCTTCTGGGTCCGCAAGGTTGCGACAAAGGGACGGTTCCGCTGGCAAGCCCTGATTCAATCCTGTCGATTCCGCGCACATTATCGCTGCAAATCGGGCTGTCGGCCCTTCTGGAAAAATGGGGTATTCTGCCGGATGGGGTTATCGGACACAGTGTGGGGGAATTTGCTGCGTCCTGCATCTCAGGCGTCCTGGCACCAGATGATCTTGTCCATGTTGTTGGGGCCCATTGCGGTTTGTTTCTGCAATCGGGATCAGAGGGGGGCATGGCCTATGTGGGGCTACCCCGGGACCAGGTCGCAGACCTGATAGTTCCCTACGGCGATGCGGTGGGGATCGCTGCGGTCAACGGTCCCTCGGCAACGGTGATTTCCGGTGATAAAGCGGTTTTTAAAAAGATCTCACAGGTGCTGGAAGAGCAGGATGCGTTTTTCAGGGTGTTGAACGTGGACATCCCTTTTCACAGCCCAAAGATAGATGCATCACAGATGGCGATAGAATCGGTGTCGCCGATGACACCCGGAATCCCTCTCTATTCTTCGATGCGCGGGCGCCTGGGCCGTGTCAGCGATTTTGATGCCGCCTACTGGAGGGACCACCCCCAGAAACCCGTGCTGTTTAAGGCCGGCATAGAAGCCATGCTGGATGACGGCTACACCGTATTCGTTGAAATCGGCCCCCACCCGGTCCATTCCGCAGATATTGAGAATATCATCCAGGCAAAAGGGATGACCGGTGACTGCCGGGTAATTCACACCCTGGAGCGGGATAAAGAAGACAAAGCGGCTTTGATGGCAGCGCTGGCGCAGTTGGCAGCGGCCGGCTGTGCACCCGAAAAGGATCTGCTGAATCCGGAGGACCGGCAGCGCTTTGATGCCTGCGCCAATGAGATCCGGCAACCTGTGCCCGGCGGCCAGGCAGCCGAACCGCCCCGAACCCAGACGGAGAAAATGATTGCATCGGTATGGGCCGAGGTACTCCGGTGCGGGGACATCGGCATTCGGGACAATTATTTCGATATGGGGGGAAATTCCCTCCAGGCCATGCGGATCATATCAAGAGTCAACGGGCTGTTTGACGCCAGCATTTCTGTCCGGACATTGTTCAAATATCCAACGGTTGAGGGGCTTGCCCGTATTGCCGGTGAACCAAAGGCAGGGGGGGATGACGAGATTCCCCCGGTGCCCAGAGAAGATGAGCATTTCGCCTTGAGCCTTGCCCAGGAGCGTCTCTGGTTCCTTGCGCAGCTTATCTCCGACAGCCCGTTGTACAATATATCCACAGCCGTACACCTGGCAGGCCCCCTGGATGTGGACGCGCTCCGGATGGCCTTGGATGAGATGGTGAGACGTCATGAGACCTTGCGGACTGGTATTATCTCAAAAGATGGGCAGCCCTCCTTGCGGATTCTGCCTTCGGCCACAAGGGTCCGGCTTGAGGTCACGGATATACGGGATCTGGATGACGACCGGAAAGAGGACGAAATTCAGCGGCTCGTAAGCGATGCTGCGGCGGTTTCTTTTGATCTGACCGATCCCCCGCTTTTCAGGGCCGGCCTTATCCAAACAGAGGTGGATGATCATATCCTGCTCATGACCGTCCATCATATTGTATCCGACGGATGGTCCCTGGGGGTGATCAACCGGGAAATTTCTGCATTATACAATTCATTTGCGGGCAAAACGCCCTTAGGGCTTTCAGACCTGCCGGTCCAATACGTTGATTTTGCCTCCTGGCAGCGGAAACGGCTGACGGCAGATCACCTTGATGCACAATTGAATTATTGGAAAGATTCCCTTGAGAATCTCCCGCTGCTGGATCTTCATACCGATTATCCCAGGCCTTCCGTGGCGTCCTACAAGGGGGGGCAGATTCCTGTCCGAATTCCTGCCGGTCTGCTGACGTCCCTTAAGCGGCTGGGACATCAATCCGGCGCCTCCTTGTTCATGACGCTGTTTGCGGGCTTTTCAGCCCTTCTTTGCCGGTACACCGGTCAGGACGATATCGCCGTCGGGGCACCGGTGGCAGGCCGGACCCACAGGGACACGGAATCCCTGATTGGTTTTTTTATCAATACCCTGGTCATGCGGGCGGATCTTTCGGGTGATCCTTCGTTCAGACAATTGATCAGCAGAATCCGCAATACCGCTTTGGACGCCTACGCGAACCAGGATGTCCCTTTTGAACGGATCGTGGCGGAACTTTCACCCGAAAGGGATATGAGCCGGAATCCGCTGGTCCAGGTGGCGTTTGCGCTTCAAAATTCGCCCATGGAACCCCTGGCGCTTTCGAAGATCACGG
Source organism: uncultured Desulfobacteraceae bacterium (assembly GCA_913041495.1). Lineage (GTDB taxonomy): Bacteria > Desulfobacterota > Desulfobacteria > Desulfobacterales > Desulfobacteraceae > Desulfobacter. The sequence continues at coordinate 64,259 of CAJWHT010000001.1, forward strand.
CGCGGGATATGGATACGGATACCGCCACGGTGCGGATGGATCTTGAACTACACCTCTGGGAGCGGGGGGATGAGGTGGTGGGCCACCTGTTGTTCTGCACGGATCTTTTTGAACAGGACCGCATGGAAGGGATGGTCCGTCATTTTCTGACCCTGCTGCACGATGCCGCAGGGGATCCGGATCAACGGGTGGGGAATCTTGATATCTTAGGGAAACGGGAAACGGATCAACTCTTGTCCCGATGGAACGATACACATCGTGAACGTATCCCCAACGAATGTTTCCACCATCTTTTTGAAGTCCGTGCAAAAGAGACCCCGGATGCCGTCGCCGTGATTTTCAGCGACACCCGTATTTCCTATCAAGAGTTGAATACGCGTGCAAATATCCTGGCGCGCCGACTTCGGGCCGCAGGTGTCGGGCCTGAGGTCCTGGTGGGAATCTGTATGGAACGTTCCATCGGCATGATCGTTGGTATTCTGGGCGTTTTAAAAGCCGGCGGGGTATTTTTACCACTGGATACGGATTATCCCAGAAACCGTATCGATTTCATGATCAAAGATTCCGGTGCCCGTATATTCCTTACCCAGACGCATCTGGCCGGCAAACTGCCAGCCAACAGTGACGGTGGGGACATCTCCCTGATATTTCCGGACGAGATTTTACCGGATTCAAATGCCGATCCGCAATTGTCGGAAAAACAGGGCGCCAATCTTGAGACCGTGACAACACCTCTCAATGCCGCCTATATCATTTATACATCCGGCTCTACAGGCGTTCCCAAAGGTGTGATGACGACCCATCAAGGATTGCACAACCTGGCAAAGGCAATGCCCAGGGTTCTGGATATCACACAGGATAGCACCGTTCTGCAGTTTGCCCCTTCAAGCTTTGATGCCTCTGTGTATGAAATTGTAGCGGCATTGAGCACCGGTGCTGTGCTGTGCATGGGGTCAAAAGCGTCGCTGATGCCGGGGCCGGAATTGATTGGCATACTGGAAGATTTTGGGATCACCCACGCGACACTGCCGCCGTCTGCACTGGCTGTCCTGCCCAAAGCCTCTTTGCCCGGTTTGAAAACTATTATTGTGGGTGGAGAGGCCTGTACACCGGAAGTAGCGGCCCGCTGGGCGAAAAACAGGCATTTTTTCAACGGCTACGGCCCCACGGAATCCTCGGTGTGCGCATCCATCTGGAAATATGTGGAAGGATCTTCAAAACTGCCCATCGGTAAGCCCCTTGACAATTTACAGATGCATATTCTGGACGACCGGGACCAGCCGGTGCCGGCGGGTGTACCGGGGGAGCTTCATATCGGTGGTATCGGACTTTCCAGGGGATATCTGGGCCGCCCGGATCTGACGGCGGAAAAATTTATTCCCAATCCCTTTGGCAAACCCGGCGAGCGGTTGTATAGAACCGGCGATCTTGCAAGACGCCTGTCCGACGGTAATATCGAATTTCTGGGCCGCAGGGACCACCAGGTGAAAATCAGGGGGTTCAGAATAGAGACCGGTGAGATCGAATCGATCCTGTCCGGATGCCGGAAGGTCAGTACCGCTGCGGTGACTGTCACGGATGTCGCACCGGGTGACAAACGGCTTGTGGCATATGTGGTGCCGGTTGAAAAGAGTGATGGGCTGATCGCCGATATCAAAGGGCAGCTTCGGGATAAATTGCCGGGATTCATGATGCCCTCCTTTTTCATGGTTCTGGACGATATGCCCCTGTCGCCCAGCGGTAAAGTGGACCGGAATGCACTGCCCCGGCCCGACCTTGCCCAGGCCTCTAAGGGGTATGTACCGCCGCGCACGCCGGCCCAGGAGATCACAGCCGCTGTCTGGGCCCAGGTGCTCGGTCTGACGGCGGTGGGCATCCATGATAATTTTTTTGAGCTGGGTGGTCATTCACTTCTGGCGACCCAGGTCATTTCACGGATAAACACGGCCTTTAACGTCCACTTGTCGGTCCGTGACCTGTTTGAACACCCGACAATAGATGCCTTTACCCTTTTATGCGAGGATTCTCACCGTCCTGTAACTGAGGACAGCATCCCTGTCATACCAAGGGATAACGCGCTCCTTCGCCCCTCTTTTGCCCAGGAACGGCTATGGTTTCTGGATCAGTTGGTTTCCGGAAATCCCTTCTATAATATGGCCACCGTTTTAAAAATTGACGGTGCCCTGGACGGGGAAATTTTAGAGAAAACATTCAACGAGATCGTGCGGCGGCATGAAGTTTTGAGAACAGCCTTTGTTTCGGATGGCGGCCTGCCCCGCCTTCGCATCCTGCCCGATAGTTCCGTCCAACTTTCGCAGACCGATCTTTCCGACATGCCAAAAGAGCGCAGAGAAGGCGAAATCAGGACAATGCTGCGCAAAACCATGGACCGGGTTTTTGACTTGTCAGATCCGCCGCTGTTCAGGACCGTTTTGTTCCGGACAGGTTCAGACCAGCATATGTTGATGATCGCCATGCATCACATTATATCGGACGGGTGGTCCATGGGGGTGCTGCACCGGGAAATCGGTGAGATTTATACGGCCTTTATTAAGGGACAGCCCTCTTCTTTGCCGGAACTTCCGGTCCAATATGCGGATTTTGCCGCCTGGCAGCGCAGCCGGCTGACCGGTGCGCGTCTTGACAGCCAGTTGGCCTATTGGCGAACCCATCTTGACGGACTTATGCCGCTGGATCTGCCTACGGATTTCGCCCGGCCGCAGGTGGCCTCCTATCACGGCGACCGGGTACCGGTCCGGATTCCTGCAGAATTAACCCGGGCGTTAAAAACGGTGAGCCGGGGGGCCGGCGCCACGTTATTTATGACCCTTCTGTCCGGGTTTTCCGTCCTGATGTCCCGGTATACCGGCCAGCCGGATATTGCCGTGGGGTCTCCCATCGCAGGCCGGACTCACAGGGACATAGAGCCTTTGATCGGCTTCTTTGTCAATACCCTGGTCATGCGGACAGACCTGTCCGGTGATCCCGACTTCAAAGATGTCCTTGACCGTGTCCGCAAAACGGCGCTGGCGGCCTACGCAAACCAGGACCTGCCCTTTGAGCAAATCGTGGCGGATCTTGCCCCCGAAAGGGATACCAGCCGGAACCCCCTGGTCCAGGTGGCATTTGCCCTTCAGAACGCATCCATGGATGCCGTTGATATTGAGGGCCTGGCCGTTCGTAACGCCGATATGGACCATGTGACGGTCCGGATGGATATGGAGTGTCATCTCTGGGAAAGCGACGGTGCCATTGAGGGCATTATTCTTTATTGTACCGAACTCTTCCGGCAGGAGTCCGTGGTGCGTCTGGCCGGCCATTTTGTTCAACTGCTGACGGCGGCTGCAGCGGCTCCGGACAAACGGATCAGTGATCTTTCCTTCACAGACACCGATGAAATGCTCAGGCTCCAGGCGGGGTGGAATGATACGGCTGCCGATTATCCCCGGGACAAGTGCATCCACCATCTTTTTGAAGCCCGGGCAGCGGTGGCACCGGAGGCTGTGGCCGTGGACGATGCCGGCGAACAGGTGACTTACCGGAAGTTGAACCTGCGGGCAGACAACCTGGCGCACCGGCTGCAGGCCCTCGGCGTCGGGCCGGAGACCATCGTAGGGGTCTGCATGAAACGGTCGGCACAAATGGTCACAAGTCTTCTTGGGGTGTTGAAGGCCGGGGGGGCATACCTTCCCATCGATCCGGATACGCCCCGGGAGCGTGTGGCATTTATGCTTGCCGATGCCGGGGTCCGGGTGCTCATTACCCAAAGGCCGCTGGCAGCCGATCTGCCTGATATTCCAGACGTGGTTTTTATAGAAGATGTGGGGGCGGACAAGGGGCAGGGTGCCTGCGCCAGAACGCTCCGGCCGGATAACCTGGCCTATGTGATTTACACCTCAGGGTCCACGGGAACACCCAAAGGGGTTGGCCTGGCCCACCGGGGACTTGTGAATCTTACCTGCTGGCACCAGCGGCAGTTCGATATCACAGCCGGCGACCGTGCCACCCTGCTGGCAAATTCAGGGTTTGATGCATCGGTGTGGGAGTTGTGGCCCTATCTTGCCTCGGGGGCGTCTGTGATGCCCGTGCCCCCGGATATTGCCCTGTCTGCAAATGATCTTCAGTCGTGGCTGATCTCCAACCGGATCACCATATCCTTTCTTCCCACACCCTTGGCGGAGCAGGTATTGAAATTAAGCTGGCCCGGGAAGACACCGCTTCGGACCCTGTTAACCGGAGGCGACCGGCTCCGCAATTATCCGGATGCACAACTGCCTTTTACGGTGGTCAATAATTACGGACCCACTGAAAGCACGGTTGTCACCACCTCCGGTCCTGTTCGGTTCGAAACACTTGCCGGCCGGCTGCCGGATATCGGGGAGCCCATGGATAATACAAGGGTCTATATCCTTGATGCCGGCCTTACGCCGGTACCCGTGGGTGTTGCAGGAGAGCTTTACATCAGCGGCGAGGGGCTTGCCAGGGGGTATCTGGGCCGTGCCGACCTGACAGCCGAATCTTTCATTCCCGATCCCTTCGGGGAGCCGGGGGGCCGTCTGTATAAAACCGGTGATCTTGTCAGGCGCTTGTCCGATGGCGGGATCGAGTTTCTGGACCGGTTGGACCACCAGGTCAAAATCCGGGGATTTCGGATTGAGCTGGGAGAAATAGAAGGGGTTCTTTCCGGGTTGACCGATGTTGAGAACGCCGCCGTGGTTGTCCGTGAGGGGGATGCCGGTACCCCTTGCCTGGTTGCCTATGTGGTTCCCGGCGAGGACAGGGAAGACAAGGGAGAATGGCGTGATGATCACGTGGACCAGTGGCAGCGTCTTTATGATGACACCTACGGCGGTTCAGATGAAAGGTCTTTGGATACCGGGCCAGACGAAGATGCCGGAGGCGATTTCAATATAACGGGATGGAACAGCAGCTTTACAGGGCAGGCGATTCCGCCGGCAGAGATGCAGGCGTGGGTGGACAATACGGTTGAACGTATTCTTTCCCTGAATCCCGGCAAGGTGCTGGAAATCGGCTGTGGCACCGGGTTGCTGCTCTCCCGGATCGCGCCCGTCTGTTCCGAGTATCTTGCCACCGATTTTTCAGGGAAGGCCCTGACCCATGTGGGGAAAATCATTGCGCGTAAATCCCTGTCCGGCCGTGTCCGCCTGTTTCAGCGGAGGGCTGATAATTTTGAAGACATGGCACCGGCATATTTTGACGGGGTGGTCATCAATTCCGTTGTTCAGTATTTTCCCGATGTGGCGTATCTGCTGAAGGTTATCGCCGGGGCCGTAAAGGTGGTCCGGCCCGGCGGATTCATTTTTATCGGGGATGTCCGGGATTTTTCCCGCCAGGACACTTTTCATACTGCCGTACAGGCTTACCAAGCCGATGATGTCATGGCAGTTTCGACCTTGCGCAGTCAGATCGCAGGGAAAATCGCCAATGAAAACGAACTGCTGCTCTCTCCTTCCTTTTTTGGTGAACTGGGACGGCATCTGCCGGAAATATCCCGGGTGGAGACCTTTCATAAAAAAGGGCATTATCACAACGAGTTGACCATGTTCCGTTATGATGCCGTGCTTCATGTCAAGGAAGATGCCTCTTTGACCGAGGTGAACTGGCTGGATTGGGACGCGGAAGCGCTCACCCTGGCGGATATCCGGAAAATGATGGCCGATGCCGGTGACAAGATTACAGGGGTCCGGCATGTGCCCAACGCCCGCACCGAAAAGGCGGTCAGAATTCAAGCAATACTTGGCGGGCCGGAAGATGATACGGCTGAAACAATTGGCGGACTGAAGGAGCGTCTCAAGGATCAGGAGGATTACGGTATCGATCCCCAGGCGCTGTGGGATTTGGGCCGGGAAATTTCATGCCAGGTGGAGATCCTGTGCTCGGATACCACCCATCCCGGGGCCTTTGATCTGGTTTTTGCCTCTGCATCGGCACCTGCCATCATCACGGGCCGGCTGCCGGGCAAAAGGTTCGGGTCATGGCTGGATCATGCCAGCAATCCCCTGAAGGTAAAATCAAATACCGAACGCATATCCGATTTAAAACGCAGGCTAAAAAACAAGCTGCCGGCGTATATGATTCCGGCCAAATTCGTCATTCTGGACCAAATGCCCCTGACCCCCAGCGGAAAGATCAACCGAAATGCGTTGCCGGAACCGGGTTCGCACCAGGCTGTGGGGGTATTTACGGCACCCCGGACACCTGCTGAAGAACTGCTGGCTTTAGTCTGGGCCGAGGTACTGGGCCTTTCTGCAATCGGGGTTTATGATAACTTTTTTGATGTGGGGGGACACTCACTTCTTGCCACCCAGGTCGTGTCAAGAGTCAATACGCTTTTTGACGTCGGCCTGTCTGTTCGTGACCTTTTTGAACGCCCCACCATTGCTGCATTTGCCGGGTTGTGCGGGGACACAGACGCCAGGAGTGCAGACGACAGCATTCCGGTCCTACCCAGGGATGGAGAACACATTCGCCTCTCTTTTGCCCAGGAGCGTCTCTGGTTTCTGGACCAAATGGTTTCAGAAAATCCGTTTTACAATATGGCCACGGCATTGGAAATCAGGGGTGAACTGGACCGGCCGGTGCTGCAGAAGGTTCTCAACGAGATTGTCCGCCGCCATGAAACACTTCGAACCGGCTTTATGTCAAACCAAGGTGTTCCGGGGCAGCACATCATCCAGGACTGTACCGTCGATCTGCAACTGTCAGATCTTTTCCATCTGCCGGCGGATTCAAAAGACGCCGAGATCTCAAAATTGATTGGCAAGGCGGCAACCCAGGTATTCGATCTTTCGGATCCCCCCCTGATCCGGGCCGCGTTATTCCGGATTGATCCGGCCAATCACATGCTGATCCTCACCATGCACCACATCGTCTCGGACGGGTGGTCCATGGGGGTGTTGAACCGCGAGATCGGTGCGCTTTATACGGCCTTTGCAAAAGGGGAGGCCTCCCCCCTTCCGGACCTTTGTGTTCAATACGCGGATTTTGCCGCCTGGCAACGCAGCCGATTGACCGGTGACCGGCTGGAAGGTCAGATGGCGTATTGGTGCGAACACCTGAAAGGCCTTTCACCGCTCAACCTGCCCACGGACTATGCCAGACCGTCGGTGGCGTCCTATAGCGGCGGGCGTGTCCCGGTGGAGATTTCCGCCGAGACAACCCGGTCCCTGAAACGATTAAGCCAAGATTCGGGAGCCTCCCTGTTCATGACCCTTATGGCAGGGTTTTCCGTTTTAATGTCCCGGTATACCGGGCAGCAGGATATTGCCGTAGGATCTCCCATCGCGGGCCGGACACACGAGGCAACCGAATCCATGATCGGTTTTTTCGTGAATACACTTGTCATGCGGACGGATCTGTCGGGCGACCCCACGTTTAAAGAAGCCCTGGTACGGGTCCGGGAAACCGCCCTGTCTGCCTATGCCAATCAGGATTTGCCTTTTGAGCAGATTGTGGCCAAGCTTCAGCCGGAAAGAGATCTGAGCCGGAACCCGTTGATCCAGGTGGTGTTTGCACTTCAGAACGCCCCTGCGGATGCCATTGATATGGAGGGCCTGACTGTTCGCAGGGTTGATATTGATGCGGTGACCGTCCGGATGGATATGGAGTTTCATCTTTGGGAGAATGACGGTGTGCTTTCGGGATTCATTGTCTATTGTGACGAATTGTTTCAACGGGCGACTGTTGAACGGCTGGCCGGCCATTTCCTCCGCCTTTTGACCGATGCCGCGGCCGCCCCGGACAAAAGAATCTGCGACCTGTCACTCATAGACACCGATGAAATGCACGGGCTGCAGGTGGAATGGAATGAAACCGCTGTTGGTTATCCCGGGCAGGCCTGTATCCATCATCTTTTTGAAGCCCAAGCGGCTAAGACGCCGGATGCGGTTGCCATTAAATTCGAAGGCGGCCGGGTGACCTATGACAAATTGGACAGGCGTGCGGAAAATCTGGCACATCGCCTGCAGTCGCTTGGGGTGGGTCCTGAAACCGTCGTCGGCGTCATCATGGAGCGGTCGGCAGACATGGTTGCGGCAGTCCTGGGCGTGCTGAAGGCCGGTGGCGCGTACCTGCCCATCGATCCTGACACGCCCCGGGAGCGGGTGGCCTTTATGCTTACCGACGCCGGCGTCGGCGTCGTCGTCACCCGGCGGCCGCTGGTGGCCGAGTTGTCACAAATGCCGGATGTCGTCTGCATGGAGGACGTGGGGTGGCTGAACGGGCACGGCGATATTATAAGAACGGTTCGTCCGGATAACCTGGCCTACGTGATCTATACTTCGGGATCCACGGGAACCCCCAAAGGGGTGGGGCTGGCACACCGGGGACTTGTGAATCTGGCCTGCTGGCACCGGCGGCAGTTTGATATTAATCCTTCAGACCGTGCCACCTTGTTGGCAAATCCGGGGTTTGATGCATCGGTGTGGGAGTTGTGGCCCTATCTGATTACAGGGGCGAAAGTGTTTCCCGTAAGCGCAGATATCGCCATGTCACCCATCGATCTTCAGTCATGGCTCATCGACCGCAAGATCAGCGTTTCTTTCCTGCCCACCCCCTTGGCGGAGCAGGTATTGAAATTGGACTGGCCGGAAAAGACACCCCTTCGCACCCTGTTGACCGGGGGGGATCGGCTCCGTTATTGTCCGGACAGCCAACTGCCGTTTACGGTGGTCAACAATTACGGACCCACAGAAAATACGGTGGTCACCACCTCCGGCCCTGTCCTTTTTAACACACTTTCCGGGCGGCTGCCCGATATCGGCAGGCCCATAGATAATATCAAGGTTTATATTCTGGATGCCGGCCTTACCCCTGTACCCGTCGGTGTTGCAGGAGAACTGTACATCAGCGGTGACGGCCTTGCCAGGGGGTATCTGGGGCGTGCCGGCCTGACCGCAGAAAGCTTCATCCCCAATCCCTTCGGAAATCCAGGTGATCGTCTCTATAAAACCGGAGATCTTGTGAGGCGTCTGGCCGACGGGTCCATCGAATTTCTGGACCGTGTGGACCATCAGGTTAAAATCAGGGGATTTAGGATCGAACTGGGAGAAATAGAAAAGGTTTTATCGGATTTAGAAGATGTCAAGGATGTGGCAGTCACCGTCCATGAATCAGAGACCTTTGACCGCTGCCTGGTTGCCTATGTGGTTCCCGGTGAGCATGCACAAAATGACGGCCAATGGCGCAAGGACCATGTGGACCATTGGCAGCGGTTGTACGAGGAAACCTATGAGGGAAGCGCTGATGACATAAACCCGGTTGGCGAAAATTCAGGGACGTCCGGGATCGATTTTAACATCACCGGTTGGAACTCCAGTTTCACGGGGACAGCGATCCCCGGGGAAGAGATGCAGGAGTGGGTGGACAATACCGTGGCGCGTATTCTTTCCTTGAACCCCGACAAGGTGCTGGAAATCGGGTGCGGCACCGGGTTGCTGCTTTCCCGGATCGCACCGGTATGTTCGGAATACCGGGCCACCGACTTTTCAGGGGCGGCCCTGGCCCATGTCCGAAAGGTATTGGACGCCAACTGCCTGTCCGACCGGGTCCGGTTATCCCAACGGGCGGCAGATAATTTTGAGGGCATGGCACCCAACCAATTCGACCTGGTGATCTTAAATTCAGTTGTCCAGTATTTCCCGGATGTGGACTATATGCTGAAGGTCATGGCTGGGGCTGTCAACGTGGTAAGACCCGGCGGCGTTATTTTTGTGGGGGATGTCCGGGATTATTCCTGCCTTGCAACCTTCCATAGCGCCGTTCAGGTGTATCAATCCGATAACGCTGACACGCTTGAGACCCTGCGCCATCTGGTTGCAGGGAAAATGGCCCATGAGAATGAGTTGCTGCTGGCTCCGTCATTTTTTGGTGAACTGGGCAGGGAAATTGCGGACATTTCACGGGTGGAAACCGTTCACAAAAAAGGGACGTATCACAACGAACTGACTATGTTCCGCTACGATGCCCTGCTTCATATCAATGATGATACGCCCCTGTCGAAGGTGGATTGGCTGGATTGGGAGGAAGACGGACTTTCCCTGGCGGATATCCGCAGGATGATGGCCAATGCCGGTTCCGGGGTGAAGGGGATCCGGCATGTCCCCAATGCCCGTACCCAAGAGGCGTTCAACATCCGGAATAGGCTTTACGGGACGGCCGATGATACGATTGTAACCGCCGGTGAACTTAAGGAAAGGCTCAAGGGGAAGACAGGGCAGGGCATTGATCCCCAGACATTGTGGCATATGGGCCATGACACCGGATGCCGGGTATCGGTACTGTGTGCAACATCCCATCGGCCGGACACCTTTGATCTGGTGTTTGCGGCAGGGTCTGCCCCGCCGATTGTCACCGGCCGGGAGCCTGGCAAGGACTTGGGATCATGGTCGGACTACGCAAACAACCCGCTGCACTCAAAATCCAGCGCCGGGCGCATAACTGCACTTAAAGAGATGGCCCGGGACAGGTTGCCCGAATATATGATACCGTCCCGGTTCATTCTTCTGGATCATATGCCCCTGACCGCAAGCGGTAAGATAGACCGGAAGGCATTGCCCGTTCCGGAGGCGCCCCGGGGGGCGGAAGAATATGCGGCCCCAAGGACTCCCACCGAAGAGATCCTTGCATCCATCTGGGCGGAAGTGCTGGGGCTTACGCAGGTGGGTATCCGTGATAATTTTTTTGAACTGGGCGGCCACTCCCTTTTGGCGACCCAGGTCATTTCCAGGGTGAATTCCGCACAGGGTGAGGCCCTGCCGGTTGCGGCCCTGTCCGTACGGGATCTTTTTGAGTTTCCCACCGTCGAGATGTTTGCCGGTTTGCTGGGGGAAAAGATGGGGGAAACGCAGGCTGATCATCTCCCGTTCGTCCCCGGGGACGGGGACCGCGGGCGGCTGTCATTTGCCCAGGAACGGCTCTGGTTTCTGGACCAGTTGGTGTCTGAAAATCCCTTCTACAATATGGCCGGTGCATTGCATATTGATGGACGACTGGATAGGAATGTCCTTGAGGCCACCTTCAATGAAATTGTTCGACGTCATGAGATACTGCGCACCGCATTTGTGTCGATTGACGGCATACCGGCCCAACGTATTCACCCTTCCTGCGACATCCATCTGCCCATGACAGATATTTCGGATTTGCCGCCCGAGGCGAAAGAGAGGCAGATCAAAGCGTTGCTCCGGGAAGCCGCGGAACAGGTGTTTGATCTTGCCGCCCCCCCGCTTTTCCGGGTGGGGCTGCTTCGGGTTGGCCATGAGCAGCATATCCTTTCGATTACCATGCACCACATCGTTTCCGACGGATGGTCCATGGGGGTTCTGAACCGTGAAATCAGTTCGATTTACGACGCCTTTCTAAAAAACAAGCGTCCATCCCTTCCGGAAATTTCCTTTCAATATGCTGATTTTGCCCTCTGGCAGCGCCGGCAGTTGACAGGGGCGCTGCTGGAAAAACAGATGGGGTATTGGCAGTCGCACCTGGAAGGGCTCTCTCCCCTTGATCTTCCCATGGATTATCCCAGGCCGGCGGTGGCCTCCTATCGTGGCGGCATCGTGCCTGTCCGGATCACGGCGGATCTGACACAGGCATTGAAGGGGCTAAGCCGCAACTGCGGCGGATCGCTGTTCATGACGCTTCTGGCCGGTTTTGCCGTTCTTTTGTCCCGGTATACCGGGCAGGATGATATCGCCGTGGGATCGCCCATCGCAGGCCGGACCCGTGAGGAAACCGAATCCCTCATCGGTTTCTTTGTCAATACCCTTGTGATGCGGACTGATCTGTCCGGTGATCCGACCTTCCTTGATGCCGTAGGGCGTGTCCGGGATACCGCCCTGGCGGCCTATGCCCACCAGGACCTTCCCTTTGAGCAGATCGTGGCGGCGGTTCAACCCGAAAGGGATATGAGCCGGAATCCCCTG
>CAJWHT010000002.1 GCA_913041495.1 uncultured Desulfobacteraceae bacterium
AAGGAGAAGATGGCGCGGCAATTCGGCGCCACCAACTTCATCATGCACATCCTTATCATGTGTCTGATCTGGTCTGTGGTGGCTTCCTGCTGGGACCTGATCATGGGTTTTGCCGGGATCTTCTCCTTCGGGCAGGTGGCCTTTTTCGTCATCGGTTCCTATGCCTCGGCCATTATTTCCGCAAGGTTCGGTATCGCCCCGATCTTCGCCGTCTTCGCTGCCGGCGGAATTTCCGCAGCCCTTGGTGTCCTGGTGGGATTGCCCTGCCTGAAGCTGAAAGGGGCCTACATCGCCCTTGTCACCTTTGCCGTCCACATGATTTTAGAACCCTTTCTTAAAGGGGATATCGGCCGGGCACTGGGTACCGGCGGCTCCCGCGGGATTCTCACTATCCAGCCCATGGAGATCCTGGGCTATACCTTTAACTCCGCAGACCCCATACCCTACTTTTACCTGCTCTTTTTTGTGGCGGTGGTCTGTTCGGGCATCATCTTCATGGTGATCCGGTCCCATTGGGGCACGGCCTTTTTGGCGCTCAAAGATGCCGAAGACTTTGCCACCTGCCTGGGGGTGTCGTCATTCAAGTACAAGCTTTTGGTATTTGCCCTGACGTCCTTTCTCACCGGTATGATCGGCGGATTTTACGCCCATTACGTGGGCATGCTCTCCACCCGGATGCTGGGCATTGACCTTTTTGTCACCCTGATGGTCATCCTGGTCATCGGCGGGGTGGGCAAGTTTCCCGGTGCCGTTATCGGCGCCTTTATCACCATCGCCATCAACGAGTTACTCTCCCCCTTGGGGCCCTACCGGCCTATCATACTGGGGGCCATGGTCATTATCCTTGTCCTGTTGCTGCCCGACGGCATCATCGGGCTTTACGAGTCCATATTTTCAAAAAAGGAGAAAGAGAACGCGTATAAGGAAAAAGAAAAACAATTGGCGTAACGCGACAAACCCCAAATTTTAGGAGGCAAGATGAGAAAAGCATTGGTTGTAGTCTTAAGTTTACTTTGCACCGTATTTTTTGCCGGCAGCAGTTTTGCCGGCGATACCATCAAGGTGGGGGTGCCCCTGGCCATGACCGGGCCCTATACCGATACCGGTGACAATTACTGGAAGGGTATCAAGATGGCCATTGACGAGATCAACGAAGGCGGCGGTCTTTTGGGCAAACCGCTTGAACCCGTCCGCTTCGACACCCAGGAGTTTGCCCCGGAACGGGTCATGCAGGGTGCCGATTATCTGTGCGGACAGCTTAAGGTAGACTCCGTACACGCCGGTTGGGCCGGCTGGGGCCAGGATGTCCGGGCCTACGGCAAATACACCGCACCTTTCTTTGCCGACGACGGGTCCCAGGCCGCAGTTGACGTATTCAACCAGAACCGGGACCAGTACAAGAACATCTTCCAGCTAACCGACACCGGTATCAACCAGGCCCAGTCCATGTTTAACGTCCTCATGGCGCTGCCATACGAATATCCCAATAAAAAGGCCGTCATCATCACGGCTGACGACGCCTGGGGCACCGAAGTGGGGGACACCCTGAAAGACAATTTCAAGAAAAAGGGCTGGAAAGTGGCCATGCATGAACTGGTGCCCTATGGCACCAACCAGTGGGGCCCCTTGCTGACCAAAATCCGCAAAATCAAACCGGCCATCATCCACGTGGAGATTGTCTCCGCCCAGGAGGTGATCACCTTCTTTCGCCAGTTCATGAAGCGGCCCACCAACTCTATCCTCTCCTATGGATACTCCCTGGTTCCCAGGGAAGTGGTCGGCACCATGGGTAAAGAGGCGGACGGCCTCATCGGTGAAGTGCCTACTGCCATGCCCACCCCTGAAGCCCCCACCCCTGAAGCGCAGGCCTGGCTGGATAAATTCCAGGGGATCTGGGGACATCTTCCCCAGGCCGGCTCCTGGGCCGCCTACAGTGGTGTCAAAGCCTGGGCCGCGGCTGCCGCAGCCGTGGGGGATGTGACAAACCATGATGCCATCTCCGATTACATTGCCGCCAACGGCTACAAGGGCGAGACCGGCATGTGGAAATGGGATGAGAACCACGTCATGAGAGCCGGCGGCGATGTGCCCATCGGGCACTACCAGGTGCAGAACGGCGAGATGATCGCCATTTTTACCGATCCCCCTGCCAAACCCTATAAGAATTATAAGTTCATCGTTCCCAGATGGATTAAGCAGTAAGGGAGGCAGGCCAAGGGCGATATCGTCTTTGTAGAAGTAAGCCACAAGAGTCTAACGAAAAAAAGCGTCAAACAAATGGCCGTCCTTCTTTCCGTGCAGGGTAACAAGGACGGCCATTCTTATTTAAACCGGGCCGGCTGCACCAAAAGCCGGGCCAATTCAAGGAGAGAGTATAGATGAAAATCCGTTTCAACGCAATTACGGTCCTTGTGCTGTCTTTTTTCCTTTTTACCGGCTGCGCCGCAAAGCAGTCTGAACTTGGAAGGACAACATCCAAACCCAAAAATGTGATTTTGATTATCGGTGACGGCATGGGGCCGGAACAGGTGGGCATGCTGCTTACCTATGCCCGTCAGGCAAAGGAGCCCGTACTGGCAGACCGGCTCACCGGGTTCGACAAACTCATGGACCAGGGCGGCAGCATGGGGCTGTCCATGACCTATGCCGACAATGTGCTTGTGGTGGATTCCGCGGCGTCAGGCAGTCAGATGGCCACCGGCAAATTCGCCGGTTCCGAGATGATCGGCCTGGATCATAACGGAAACCGGGCAGAGACTGTTCTGGAACGGGCCAAAGCCGCCGGAAAATCCACCGGCCTGATATCCGATACCCGGGTGACCCATGCCACCCCGGCCGCCTTCGCCGCCCACCAGGCCCATCGTAAAATGGAAAATGAAATTGCCGCAGAAATGCTGGCACTGGGGCCGGACGTAATGCTGGGCGGCGGTTTGCGTCACTGGATTCCGAAATCTGCCAACGACAAGGCCTCTGCCGTTAGAAAATCACTTCAAGAGATGACCGAAGGCGCCGTCCGGATCAAATCCAAGCGTAAGGATGACAGAAACCTGGTTGAGGAAGCAAAGGCCAAAGGATACAGCCTTGCATTTACCAAAGGGCAGATGGAGGCTGTTTCGGGAAAACTTTTGGGACTCTTTTCATACTCGGCCATGCCCGATGCGATTAGAGTAAGCAACGCCCTTGATGATCCGAAAAGAAAAACACCGACCCTCAAGGAAATGTCCGCAAAGGCCATCGACATCCTGTCCCGAAACGACAATGGTTTTTTCCTGATGGTGGAAGCCGGCTTGATTGACTGGGCCGCCCATTACAACGATGCCGGTCTCATGCTTCACGAAATGATGCGGATCGATGAAACCGTTAACTACGTCCTGGACTGGGCAAAAGACAGGGACGACACTCTGGTCATCGTCACCGCCGATCACACCACCGGCGGTTTCGGCTTCAGCTATACCGGAAAGAGCATTCCTAAACCCAGGTCGCTGTCCGGTGAGATGTTTAAAGACAGAAAACACAAGCCGAACTATAACTTTGGGGATCCTGCGATACTGGACAAGCTCTATGCCCAGCAGTTGAGCTATACTGATATCTTCAAAAAATTTGACCGGCTTTCAGACGCTGATAAAACCCCTGCTGCCCTGGCCGATTTGATTAATGAGTACACCTCATTTCCGATTACACAGACCCAGGCCGCACGAATTCTTGAGACCGAGGACAATCCGATCTATAAAAAAGGCCACAGTTACTTAGGTTCCAAAACCGTTCCTAAACTGGACAATAAAGATGCCTTTTTTGTTTACCAGTTATACGACAACCGCCAAAACCTGCTGGCCCTGGAAGTGGCTTCAGACCAGCATGTGGTCTGGAACACCGGCACCCATACCAGCACACCGGTCCTGGTATTTTCAAAAGGTCCCGGCGGATCACAGGTGCCGTTTACAGGTATTATGCACCATACGGATCTGGGACAACGTGCCATGGATGCGGTAACTGTGCCCTAACGGTTTCTCCAGGTAATTGTTCACCCCCAAAGCCGGCCCGGGTTTTGGCGCTGCCCCGGGCCGGCCAACATAGTAAATGAAAGGCAACGATATGGCACAGCATGGAGATAAACTGGAGAGAACCTGCCAGCTCTGGGGCTGGGGATTGTTTATCATCTCAGCCCTGTTCTTTTGCTGGGGCAGCCTGAAAGCCGGCGATATGATCGGCTTTCTGGGTGCCTTTTTCTTCCTGGTGGCCTGTATTGTGTTCCTGATTCCCTTTGTGTTCAACAGCCCCGATCATAGCAAACATCAATGAATGATGCGTTACACCGCCGCCCCTTCTCTGGATGGCTTTTGTAAACCGCGTGAAATTTGACTTCACTTGGTAGATACATTACGATTGCTAGGTTCCATCATGATATAGATCCATGACGATAATTCCGGAAGGGATGTAATGGGGTTGCGGCATCTGAAATTGAATTACAGGTTTTTTTGTTTGCTGGCCTTGGCCGTGGTGCTACTGGTGGCTGATGTGCATGCCGGTGACCGGTTGCTGCGGGTTTCCCGGGAGCGTTCGGAAGATCTTCTGGCCCCATATATGGACGTGCTTGAAGATCCCGGGGGGCACCTGACCTGGAGAGAGATTCAGGAAACTGTCCAGGCGCAACGTTTCCTTCCCCTGCACGAAGACGGATTGAATTTCGGGCTGTCCGAATCGGTTTTCTGGCTCCGGTTCCATGTGGGAACCGAATTGGGAAATCGTGGAGCGGTGTCCATTGACCGGATATTCACCCCGGGGGCCGGATTTCCGGGCCGGCTTCGCTGGACGCTATACGACGGCCCAACCGGCAGTTTGATTGCGGACAACCGGACCGGGCACCATGACAATGAAATGGTGGAAATGGACATTGGGCCCGGCACCCGTCATTATTATCTAAAGATAGGGTCCGACACCGCCCTGGTGCTCAGACCTAAGCTTAGTACCTGGTATGACTGTCTTGAGCAAAGCCGTCTTGCAGCCATTGGCTTCGGCCTCTTTTTCGGTATCATCGGTGCGGTGGCCGTATACAACCTCCTGCTCTATTTTTCCTTCAATGACCTGAGCTATCTGTGGTATGTGATCCATCTGGTCTGTGTCATCCTTTACTTCATGGGGATCAACGGCCTGACAGGGCAGTATGTTATTAAAGGTAATTCTGACCTGGTGGGGTTGCTGAACCGGTCTTTTTTAGGGGGGATGGCAGCTTCCATGGCCCTGTTGACCCGGTCTTTTCTCATGACCCGGATACTGGCCCCCCGGATTGATAGGATGTTTTTGGCCCTCTGCGGCCTGACCTGCATACTCATTGTCTTAAATACCGTTGTTGCTGCCCGGTTTGTGAATACGTTGCTGAGCCTGCTGGGCATCGTCATCCCCGTGATGATGGTCCTGGCTTCATGGCGGAGCAAGTCCTTGGGGTTCAAGCCTGCCCGTCTGTACATGGTGGCATGGGGAATTTTCGTGATCGGTGCCATGTCCTTTGCTTTGACCGCTTCGGGCACCATCTCCTTTTCCCTTCCCGGCTTTTATGCCTTTCAGGGGGGCTGTGCCGTTGCCGCTGTGCTTCTCTCTTTTGCCCTGGGCAATAGAATCCAGGCCCTGCGCACCGAACAGGCCGCCCTGAAGAAAAAGGAAAAGGATCTGCGGCGGCTGGCCGCCATTGATCCGCTCACCGGTGCGGCCAACCGGCGGTCGTTTATGACCTGTGGTGCTGAGGCACTGGAAGCTACGCGAAAATCCGGGCAGCCCTTTTCTCTGCTTATGGTGGATGTGGATCATTTTAAAGCGGTCAACGATACCTACGGTCATTCCGCCGGGGATCTGGTTTTGAAAAATCTGGTCCGGGTCTGTGCCGGCATCCTGAGAGACACGGATATTTTCGGACGGTTGGGCGGGGAAGAATTCGGGGTTATCCTCCCTGATACGGACGGCAAGGCAGCTGCCACCATCGGCAACCGGTTAAGGCAGGCCTTGGCAGCCACATCGGTAAGCTCCGGAGGGGATACGATCTTTGTTACCATCAGCCTTGGTCTGGCTGTGGACAGCCGGGGGATGGATACCCTGGAGCAAATCATCGTCCGGGCGGACGCGGCGCTTTACAAGGCGAAAGCCCGGGGCCGGAACTGTCTGGTTCCTTCTGAGATCCATCCGGGTGTCGTGAATGTGTCTAAGTGACTAACAGGGAGATTACCCCCTGATAGTCACTTGTATAACGAAACATGCGTTGTGAGTTTTTGTTGGTCTCCGGTGTTACTACCCCTGCTGTCTTTCCTTTGCATCGGTGTCTTTGTGGATAACACTTCCGCTGTAAATGAGGCAGAACAGGGATATTCCCAAAATAATCAATCCAATATCCTGATACATGGTATTCTCCTTTTTATGGGTGTTGCAATCGTACTTCAATGCATCTGCAATTCCTGTTCCATCATTGAGCGGCAGAGCAGGAGAGCCGCTGTATTGGATATGATCGGGATATTCGGTCAATCCGGTGTGGGATACCTGCCAAACTTCGGGTGGTGAAATATCACTGTTTTTGCGCTATAATACCGGAAGTTAAAAAAAGATAGGCTCAGAAGTCCTGGGGAAAGCAGGGTCAGGCCAGTCCGAACTTCTTTTTTAAGATCCGGTCCAGAATTTTTGTGGGCAGCCATTTTTTCATCATGGGAATCATGGCGCTCATTTTTCCCAGCCGGACCACGGCATCCGGCTCATCTGAAAGGATGTGGTCCGCAAGGGCGGATGCGAAGACATCCGTCGGTGTGGCATCTTTTTGAGAGGCATTGGCACGGGCCTCGATAGCCGCCTTCATGGGCAGATACCAGGAGGTATCCTTCAGCACACGGGCAATGGTCTTTCCGGCAGCATTGCCGAAATCGGACCGGATGGCTCCGGGCTGCACCGTCATTACATGGATGCCGAAGCCTGTAAGTTCCATGCGCAAGGCATCGGACAGGGCATGCAAGGCGGCTTTTGACGCGCAGTACGCCCCGGAAAATGGTGTGGGCGTGATGCCGGAGATGGAACCGATATTCACGATCATCCCGCTCCCTTTTTCTTTCATGGTCCGGGCAGCCTGGGCTGCCAGGGTCATCGGGGCGACCACGTTGGTATCAAGTTGCCTGATCAGTTCATCCCGGGGCAGTTCGATGGCCGGGCCGATCAGGGCATAACCCGCATTGTTGATCAGGATGTCGATGCCGCCTTCTTGGGCGATAACTGCATCAATCACCTGTGCCCCCTGATCCGGATCCGTAACGTCGAGGCAATGGGTTGCCATGTCCATGCGTTCAAGGTCTTCTATGTCTGCAAGGGTTCTTGCCGTGGCTGCAACCCGGCATCCCCGTTCATGCAGAGCAATGCTTAAGGCCCTGCCGATGCCTGATGAACATCCTGTGATCAATACCACTTTAGGCTTGGGTACCATAGATCCCTCCTGACAACACTGTCGTGTTTTAGCCTTCTCTTTGAGCGTTCAAAGATAATTGATCATCATCACTTTAAAACGGGTATAATCCATCTGGAAAATTACTTCCAGAATTATTCACAGAGCCTGTGGCCTTCTTTTATGATAAAAGATAAGAAAAGGGACGGGAGGATTGTTCGGAAAGCCATGTATTTTAAAATAACATATTCAGCCATCTACAACTGGAAAGGTACGGGGACTGAAAGAGAGCAGAACGATCCAAGCCTGATGGATTCGTTCTGCCACCTTATTATCGCCCACGAAGCCACCAGCGGAACGGCCTGGGTGCTCCTGATTGACCAGGGGGACGATGCCGGTGTATCGGCAACCAATTGTGTTGAATATATACTTCCCAGGATCTGTGAGCGATTCACCCTGGAAGTCTCCAATATCCGCGCGTTTGAAGTATGGCCGCATCATAAGGATGATCCAAGGCTCAAATACACGGAAATCGTCATATCTGATATGGGGTTTAACGATTCGGGGGACTGGGTGCTTCGAAACGCCTGGCGTCCTGCAGATCGCCAGGATGCTATGATTCTGGATCAGCTCATTGAAACGGTGGGGGAAAAAGTCATCCGGGAGGAGATATAGGAATTCGCAGGCTTTCTTGAAAAGCACTTGATCCGCCGGGACCATTGATGCTAACTTTTCGTTGCAGTGCCGACCCCGATTTAATCAGCAAGGACATTCTTCTTATGGCTTTTTTAAACGATGTTGCATCCATTTTTTCATCCCCGAAATCTCTCATCACCACCATCGATTCACACACCGAAGGTGAGGCCACGCGTCTGATTGTGGATGGTGTCGGAGCGGTTCCCGGCGATACCATGTCTGATAAACTGGACTATTTCAAGGCACATTACGATTATGTCCGCTGTCTGACCACCAAGGAACCCCGAGGATCCAGGAGTATCCTTGCGGCCATGGTCACCGAGGGGGTGACCCCGGGGGCGGCATTCGGGTTGATCTATATGGATGCCAAGCGGTATCCGTACCTCTGCGGCCATGCCACCATCGGGGCGGTGGTCACCCTTGCCAGAACCGGTTTCCTGGAACTTGTTGAAGGGGAAAACCAGGTGCTGGTGGATACCCCTTCCGGCGTTATGGATGCAAGGGCCCAGGTTGTGAACGGCGAGGTGATCTCTGTGGCCATCAATATGGTGCCCGCCTTTGTCCATGACACGGACCGTGAAATTGAGGTGCCCGGGTACGGGCGTATCGTGGTGGATCTGGTTTGCACCGGCGGATACTTTGCCATGGTGGACAGTGATCTTTTGGGGATATCCCCGGTGATGGACAACCGTAAACAATTGGTGGACCTGGGGATGAAAATTATCGATGCGGCCAACGAGCAACTGACGGTAGTCCATCCCCTGCGGCCCGAGGTCAATACCATTGATGTCACGGAATTCCACACCTCAACCCATGACGGAGACGGCCATTGGGGACGAGGGGTGGTGGTCTACGGCGAATCCCATATGGACCGGTCCCCCTGCGGCACGGGAACAGCGGCCAAGCTGGCCCTTCTTTGCCACCGGGGGAAACTGGGGATGCACCAGGCCTACCGGAACTTAAGCCCCTTAGGTACCGCCTTTGACGCCGACGTGGTGGACCAAACCGATATCGGCGGTAAAACAGCATATGTCGCACGGATTAAAGGCCGGGCATGGATCACCGGCCTTCACTATTTTTCCCTGGACCCCACCGATCCCTTTACGCAAGGATATATCGTATGATGTCAGAACCCACACCCAAAATCATTTTGCACAACGGCAGACTTCACACCCTGGATCCTTTGCTGCCGTCGGCAACGGCCCTGGCCGTCACAGGCAAACAGATCACGGCGGTGGGCGGCGATGCCGATATCCTTTCCATGGCCGGCCCCAAAACCCGGGTGATCAATCTGGACGGCCGGCTGGTGTTGCCGGGCCTGTGGGATACCCACTTTCATTTTTTTGAGTGGGCCAAAAACCTGGACAGCCTGGCCCTGGAAAAGGCAGATTCCTTCTCCCGGATGGAGGAGATGATCCGGGAACGGGCGTCCCGGGTGCCCGAGGGTACCTGGATCCTGGGACAGGGATTCAATGAATCGGAATGGCCGGAAAATCGGATGCCGGACCGAAAGGATCTGGACCGTGCCGCCCCGGACCATCCGGTGTGTATCTGGCGGTGCGACTGCCATCTGGCCGTGGCCAATTCCAGGGCCCTTGAGGCTGCCGGCATCGGCAACGGATTTAAGGCCCCGGAAGGCGGGGTGGTGGTGACGGACGACAGAGGTGAACCCACCGGGGTGCTCAAGGAGCTGGCCATCAATCTTATATCGGCGCAGGTGCCGGCACTGACCCGGGCACAGCTCATGGACAACCTTGAAAAGGCTTCGGCCCGTGCCCACGCCCTGGGATTGACAGCCATCCATGATGTCCGGCTCATGGGCGGTGAGGACGGTGCGGAATCCCTTTCCGTCTGGCAGCAGTTCCACCGGGCCGGCCGGCTGCAACTTCGCTGCCATGTGTCCCTGCCCGGGGAAACCGTTGAACAGGCCTGCCAGCTCGGACTCACCACCGGTTTCGGGGATGACACCCTGAGAATCGGCTGGGTAAAATTCTTTGCCGACGGCGGCATGGGTGCCAGGACCGGATGGATGACCGAACCCTATCTGGATGCGGACTTCGGCATGCCGCTGACCCCGGTGGAAGACATCCAGCGGGGGGTAACCATGGCTGACCGGGCCGGCCTGAGCTGCATGGTTCACGCTATCGGAGACCGGGCCTGCCGGGAAATGATCCAAATGTTCGCCCGTGTGGAGGCCGCAGGGCAGAGCAACTGCCATCTGCCCCACCGCCTGGAGCATATCCAAATGATCCTTCCCGAGGACCTGGACCGGATGGCCCGGCTGAAAAATCTTGCCGCCTCCTGCCAGCCCAACAACCTGAGCCTGGATATCTCCATGATCGACCAATGCGCAGGTGAGCGGGGTAAATTTGCCTACAGCCTCAAACCCATAATGGAAACAGGGCTGCCCCTGATGCTCAACTCCGATGCCCCGGTGGCCGATCCCAACCCCTTTGCCGGTATCTATTCCGCGGTGAGCCGCAAGCGGATGAACCGGACACCGGCCGGCGGCTGGTACCCCGAACACCGGCTGACGGTGGAAGCCGCGCTTAAGGCCTATACCCTGACCCCGGCCCGGGTGTCGGGCTGCGGGGATATCCTAGGCTCACTGACCCCGGGCAAATACGCGGACATCGTGGTGGCGGACCGGGATATCTTCAGTGTTGATCCGGATACCCTGGCAGAAACCAAGGTCGATTTCACCCTGTTCGACGGAAACATCGTCCATGGATCCTGAAACCTGCAAATACCTGGATGCCATCTTCAACCGGTCAGCGGACGGCCTGCTGATCTGCGATAGCCGGGGGCGGATTCTCCGGATGAACCGGGCGGCGGAACGCCTCAACGGGATCCGGGCGGATGACGTCCTGGGCCGTGATGTGAAAAGCCTGGTGGACGAAGGACAGATCAACCGGTCCGCCACCCAGGAGGTGCTGGAGACCCGCCGCCAGGTCAGCCTGGTGCAGAGTACCCCGAGATCCGGATACACCCTCCTGGTCACGGGCACCCCGGTGTTTGACGAAAATGAAGATATCGCCTATGTGGTGGTCAACGAACGGGATATCTCTTTAATTGAAGACATGCGCCGGGAACTGGCCCAGGTCCGCCAGGCCTCGGAGAAAATGCGGGAGGAGCTTACCGGTCTCGCCCTGATGGAACTCAAGGAGAACAATATCGTCGCCCAGAGTTCCTCCATGAAGCTCACCGTGAACCTGGCCCTGAAGCTGGCGCGGATGGATGCCTCCAACATCCTTATTCAGGGAGAGTCCGGTACGGGCAAGGGCCTTTTGGCCAAATTCATTCACCAAAACGGGGTTAGGGGAGATAAACCCTTTATCCAGATCAACTGCGCCGCCCTGCCGGAAAACCTGCTGGAGGCCGAGCTGTTCGGCTATGAGAAAGGGGCCTTTACCGGCGCACGGGAAAGCGGCAAGGCCGGGCTTTTCGAACTGGCGGACGGGGGAACCCTTTTTCTGGATGAAATCGGTGAACTCTCCCCCGGGGTACAGGCAAAGCTGTTAAAATACCTGGATGACCATGAGATCATGCCGGTGGGCGGCACCATGCCAAAAACCATCGACTGCACGATCCTGGCCGCCACCAACCGGAACCTTGAACAGCATACCCGGACCAAGAAGTTCCGCCTGGACCTTTTTCACCGCCTCAACACCTTTACCCTCTCCATCCCCCCCTTGCGGGACCGCCCCGAAGACATCCTGGAGCTTGTGGCCATCTGCCTGAAGCAGAACAACAAGCGGTACAAACGGCGGGCCTACATCGGGCACAAGGGATACGACGCCCTTAAATCCCATGCCTTTCCCGGCAACGTCAGGGAATTGATCAATCTCATCAAGCAGGCCGTGGTCATGTGCGACAGGCGCTTTCTCGACGACTATCTCATCCGTTCCCTGCGTCCTCCGGCCCCGGTCCAGGCGGACGCGTCCCGGCCCCATGGGGAAAACACCTCCCTTCCCGATAAGCTTGCCGCCCTGGAACGGGACCTTATGGCCGAGGCTGCCGGCCGTTGCCGCACCACACGGGAAGCGGCGGAATTCTTAGGTATCAGCCAGCCCACCGTGGTCAGGAAATTAAAAAAGTACGGTCTTGAGTTGATTCAATCCTGAATCTTATCGTCACAACCCCCTGTGCTTGTGCTGTATCGATCGAAATTGGCTTGATTCTATTTTGAATCGAATCAATTTGGTTTTTATTTCAGTAGGTTATCTTGTTTTGCGTGATGCATTTATGAATCAAGCTTGATGGGCGTATCTGCAAAAGTTTTGTATTATCAGATGGTTAGTGTTATGGTAGTCTTTCCGGCACGCCTCTTGTATCCTAATAGTCAAACCTGTTTTCACCCACAAGGAAAGGACTCATGAAAGAAAAACCGTGGAAACCCTGGCTGTTGCTGTCACCGTCGCTGACAGCCGTCTTTTTGCTCCTCGTCGTTCCGGTCTGTTTTGTCGTGGTTTACTCATTCTGGCTCAGGGCCCCCAGCGGCCAGGATATACCGGCATTCCAGATGGGGAATTACGCCAAGTTTTTTGCGGATTTTTTCTATCCTTCCATTTTGCTGGATACCCTGAGGGTGGCCCTGGAAACCGTGATCCTCTGCCTGATAATGGGGTATGTCCCGGCCTATTTCTTTTACAGGACCGAGTCCCGGCTCAAACCCTACCTCATGCTGCTGGTGATGCTGCCGTTCTGGATCAGTTTTATCATACGGACCTTAAGCTGGATCAATATCCTGGGGGATTCCGGGCTGATCAACCACCTGCTCATGGAGGCCGGGTTCATCTCAAGTCCCATCGGCCTGCTGTACAACGAAGGGGCCGTGATCATGGGGCTGTTGCAGTATCTTTTGCCCTTTATGATCCTCAATATCTACGTGAGCCTGGACGGAATCGACAAGAGTCTTACCGAGGCGGCCAAAAGCCTGGGATGCACGGAGTGGCAGGCCTTTCGGGAGGTGACGCTTCCCTTGAGTCTTCCCGGGGTGTCTGCCGGGTGTCTTCTGGTCTTCGTGCTGACCTGCGGTACCTATCTGCCCCCGATG
Source organism: uncultured Desulfobacteraceae bacterium (assembly GCA_913041495.1). Lineage (GTDB taxonomy): Bacteria > Desulfobacterota > Desulfobacteria > Desulfobacterales > Desulfobacteraceae > Desulfobacter. The sequence goes on from CAJWHT010000002.1 coordinate 13,158, forward strand.
ATCCTGGGGGGACCCGGCAATGACATGATCGCCAACCTCATATTCAAACGGGTCATCGGTACTCTGGACTGGCCTTTCGGATCGGCCATCTCCACCATCCTGCTGACCCTGCTGGTGATCATTGTCTATACCTACAACCGGTACATGGGCATCAACCAGATCTTTAAAACCCTGAGCAAAGGATAGGACGGCGGCATGAAACGCTTTATCTCCGGATGGACCCTGATCAAACTCTATACCCTCTTTGTATATATATGGATGTTCACCCCCATTGTGGCCGTGGTTATCCTGGCCTTCAACCCCCAGCAGTTCGGCTCTTTTCCCATGGAAGGGGTCAGTTTCAAGTGGTTTGTCAAGCTGTCCCATAATTCCACCATTTTAGACGCCTTCAAAAATTCCATGGTCCTAGGATCGCTGACCGCGGTGTTCTCAACGGCCATCGGGGTACCGGCAGCCATGGCTTTTATCCGTTACGACTTCAAGGGAAAAGATTTTTTAAATACCCTGCTCATCGCGCCCATCATGATTCCCGAGGTGGTGCTGGGGGTGGCCCTGCTCCTGTTTATCCGGTGGCTGCAGCAGCCCAAGAGTTTTGCCTTGCTGCTCATCGGCCACGTGGTTCTGACCCTGCCCTACGTCCTGCTCATCGTCCAGGCAAGGCTTGTGGGGATCAAAAGGGAATATGAGGAGGCGGCCATGTCCCTGGGGGCGAATCCTTTGCAGACTTTCAGGGAGGTCACCTTTCCCTTGCTGGCCCCGGCCATCTTTGCGGGGATGCTGTTTGCGTTCACCATTTCCTTTGACGATGTCACGGCCACCCTGTTCTGGGCCACGGCCCAGCACCAGACCGTACCGGTGAAAATTTTTGGCATGCTCAGAAATTCCATCAGCCCGGAGATCAACGCCCTGGGGGCTGTGATGATCGTATTGACGGTATCTATCCCGCTGGCTGCGGGGTATTTGTCCCGGCGGTTCGCCAGAGGCAGCGCATAAGATCAGGGGCAGCGCATAAGATACAGACCGGGCAAGGTATAGAATCAGAGAAAATAGAAAAGTAAGAGACAAAGCACTTTCGATAGTTAACCCCAAGAAAGGAGAGACCAATGGCAAAAGACGTGGAAAAAAGACTGGATGATGTACAGGACGCGTACAGGCAGGGAGATATTTCCCGCAGGGATTTTGTAAAGTTCGCAGGCATGGCTGGTGCGGCCCTGGGAATCATGGGCGGACCCTTCGGCCTGGTCCGGCAGGCCCTGGCCGGCAGTAAATCCATTACCTGCCACTCCTGGGGTGGTTCCACCTCAGAAGCCCTGCGACAGTTTGCCTTTGATCCCTTTACCAAATCCTCAGGCATCAAGGTGGTCGATGCCGCCTTCACCGGCATGGATGCCTTTTTAACCCAGGTCAAAGCCTCCTATCCCCCCGGAGGGGAGTTCAACATCGCCCATCTGTCTGCGGTATACGACTATGCCAGGTATACGGACCTGGGATTCGGTGTGGAACTGGACGAGTCCAAGATTCCCAACCTGAAAAACGTCATGACCAAGATGACCGATACCCTAAAGGGCATCTCCGGCGGAAAACTGTCTGCCGCCCCCTATGATCTGGGACAGACCGGCATTGCTTACAACACGGATAAGATCTCAAAGGAGAAGGCCGAAAAGCTAGGGGCCTCCCTGCTCTATGACAAGAGCCTCAAGGGAAAACTGGGTTCCTGGAGCGGTGATTTCAGGACCAATATGTGGTACGCGGCCCTGCACACCGGACAGAATCCCAATAATATCAAGGATGAGGGGGCGGTATGGGATGCCCTTAAAACCCAGCGTAAACTGATCAAAAAATACTGGGCATCCGGGTCCGAACTCATGAGCCTGTTGGGCAACGGTGAGATTTACGCCACAGTGGCCTGGTCCGGCCGGGTTGCCGCACTCCAGAAACAGGGACACCCCATTGGCTATCTGTCGCCGGACGGCACCTACTCCTGGATGGAATACATGTACGTGCTCAAGGGCACGGATCTTGACGTGGCCCAGAAACTGCTGAACTTCATGCTGGAACCCGAAGCGGCCATTGCCGTGGCCAAGGGCCAGAATTATCCGCCCTCACTGGATCCCACCAAGGTACCCATGCCTGAGGAAGTGCAGAAGCTTCCGGCCTTTGATCCCACAGGCAAACTGGACGGTTACCTGTTTGCGGATCCCGCCTATTGGAACAGCCACCAGCTGGACTGGGCGGAAAAATGGGATCGGGTCATGGCCGGCTAAGACAGTCCTTGTATAGTTAACAGGCCGCCGTCCGGATGTTGTTCCGGGCGGCGGCAAACCCCACATTACTTGCGGAGAATACAGTTTGGCACAGGATAAGAATCCGGCATTCGTCCGGTTCAAAAATATTGAAAAGCGGTTCGGGAAGGTAACGGCAGTGGCCCAGATGGACCTTGATATCCCCGAAGGGGCGCTTGTGACCCTCCTGGGGCCGTCGGGCTGCGGCAAGACCACCCTGCTTCGGATGCTGGCAGGCCTTGAGACCCCGACATCCGGGGATATCTACATCAAGGACAAGCGGATCAACGATACACCGGTACACCGGCGGAATCTTGGCATGATCTTTCAGAATTACGCCCTGTTTCCCCATAAAACCATATTTGACAATGTGGCTTTCGGCCTGAAGTATCGGGGATTTTCCAGGGATGAGATGACCACCCGGGTGGAAAAGGCCCTGGAAACCGTCCGGCTGCCCGGGGTGGCCGACCGGATGCCCTCCCAGCTTTCCGGCGGCCAGCAGCAGCGGATCGCCCTGGCCCGTGCCATTGTCATCGAGCCCGACGTTCTGCTCATGGACGAACCCCTGTCCGCCCTGGATGAAAACCTAAGAGAAGACATGCGACGGGAAATTGACAACCTCCAGCAGGTCTTGGGGGTCACCACTATTTTCGTTACCCATGACCAGCGGGAGGCCCTGTCCATGTCGGACAAGGTGGTGGTCATGAAAGACGGCATTGTCCAGCAGGAAGGGGACCCGGAAGAGGTGTATAACAATTCTGCCAATCATTTCGTGGCGGATTTTCTGGGCCATTCCAACTTCATTGACGCCAGGGTGGAGGCGAAAGAAAACGGGTATCTGACCGTCAGCCTGGCCGGCGGCAGCTCCGTCAGGGTTAATCCTGCAGGCCCATTTGCACCCGGGGACAGGGCAGAGATCGTCATCCGGGCCCAGAAAATGACCCTGGGTTTCCGGGAGGACCTGTCCCGTGAACCTGAAATGAACTATTTCACGGGCAAAATCGTTGACCGCAGTTATATGGGCGGAGAAGTCAGCTATTTTGTGGAACTGCCCACCGGCAAAGTACTCCATGTGATCAATTTTGTTAAACGCTCTCCCTACCGCCGGGGCGATGAAGTGTTCATCCAGGTGGACCCGTATCACTGCAGGCTCCTGGGCGACTGAGCCTGTAACCGAGACGACCATGGATTCCTTCCCTGCCAATCAAGGTCCGGTGGAACAAAGTTTTTCCTGGATCAAACGGGGGTTGGATCCCACCCAGAGCTATATCATTTTCGAACATGATCTGAAGCACCGGGGCGAATCCATTTTCGATCCCTCACACCGGATCTACGCCTTTTTGAAGGAAAAAAAGATGGGGTGGCAGCAGGTGGTGGATATGGATCTTGCCACGGAATACCTGGTGGTTCAGGTCCCGGCCGGCAAAGAGGATGCCGTGCTGGGCAAAATACTGGGGTTCGGGTTTTCCGAACATATTGTTTTTTACATATTCAAGGCAGAAGAGGTGTAATTGTGACAGAGTCCAACACAACCATCCGGGCGGATTTCAAGTATTCCGGCATACTGGTGGAAATCCCATTGGCACAGCTTGCCGGCGCGGCTGTTGAGTTTTTAACCGTTTACGGGAACGCGCAGTTCTGCGGCAGGGCCTTTACGGATGTTCTGGGCGGCAGCAGCGAAAGTGGCAATAAAAAATTTGCCGCCCTGCTTTCAGCCGCGGGATTTGACAATGATCCGGCCGGATTTTTCAGGGCTGTCCTGAATGCCATCGGGGAGGACCGGGGAGAAAATCTTGTCCTCAACGGCGTCCGGCTGCCGTCCAGGTTTCTGGTAGCCCTGCTGGAAGAGGTGCTTCCGGGCCACGGCTACGTGTCCATAAAGGATACAAAACAGTTGGTGCAGGCCACCAACCTGAATATTCCCGACGGCCAGCAGAATGATCTTCAGGCCGTTATTGAACGGTATCCGGTGCGCCTTTCCCGTCACACCATAAGGCAGATGATGGTGTCCAGGGATGTGGCTTACCAATACCTGCCCTTTGTGGAGGAGCTTGGGTCCATCGGCCACACCAACACCTGGATCGGCCAGTTCCATGACGGCCTTCTGGAGCAGATGTACCAGAACCGGGTCATCTTTCTTTTGAACATGAGCTGTCCCGTGTACTGCAGGTTCTGCTTCAGAAAGCACAAGGATGCCCGAAACGAGCCCAACCCCACACCGGAAGACGTGGCCCGTGCGGTTCTCCATGTCAAGAACTCCCCCCGGGTCAAAGAGGTGGTGATCACAGGCGGCGATCCTTTCATGAACCGGAAGAACATGGCCGCCACCATCGACGGGTTGATGACGGTGGACCATGTCCGGACCCTGCGCCTGGCCACCCGGTCCGTGGCCTATTACCCGGACCTGTTTCTGGAAAAAGAGGGGGCATACCTCAACTACCTCAAACAAAAGAGTTTTGAACTTCAGCAGCACGGTAAGCGCATGGAGCTGGCCACCCATTTTATCCATCCGGACGAGGTGTCGCCGGAAAGCCTTGAGATCATCTCCGATCTGGTGAAATCCGGCATCGCCGTATATATCCAGACCCCGTTTCTTGCGGACTGCAACGATACCGGCCCCGAACTGGCCCGGCTATTTAGTCTGTTGCGGGGTGCCGGTGCCGAACTTCATTATATCTATATCCCCTGCAGCCCCATCCACGGAAACTCAGTGTATTGGAAGCCCTTGTCCGATGGTATTGATACGGCCAACCACCTTCGGGCCCACCTGTCCGACCGGGTGATCCCCAGGATCTGCACTGCCACCCCAATTGGGAAAATGGACTGGTTCACCAGCGGCTGGGCCGTGGAACGGGTGGCGGAAAACGAAAATTTCATCTGGATCCGGACCCCTTATACCCCGGATTATTTCAAGGCCTTTGCCCCCCTGGCCAATGAATTGACCAACATCCGGGTCAACGATGAGGGCACCATCGATATCCAGTATATGGCCAAGATCGGCAACGAGGACTATCTTATCGGACACCGCCCTGAGAGGCAGAGTGCACGGAATCCTTCGGCTTCGGATCAGGAGATCAAAAGGCTGCAAACGTCCCTGGCACAAGTACCCCAGACCGGGGCTTCCATTGTAAAAACCGGCCTGGACAATCTGGACCGGCTCCATATGACCCGGGTGCGTTTAGGCTTTGATGCCAAAGGCCAGGAACTGGACTATATCCGGGGGGATCACCGGATCACCGATGTGGTGCTGGCAGGGGACGGGGATGTGAAGGAGAGCCTCCACGACGTCTGCCGTCTGGTGACAGCCCTCAAAGATATTTCACACGTTACGGCCGTACGGATACAGTCTGCGGCGTTCGTACAGTCCCCAGCGGATTATTCCCGTGCCGTGATCAATACCCTGGGCGATCTCAACGCCCTGTCGGTTGTCGGCCCCCAGCGGCTGGAGATTGAAACCTGGGCCCTGCAGGCCGGTGACATCAGCGATGATCACGCCGTACTCACCCGTCGCCTGAATAACCGGGGGATCACCGTGTATGTCAATGTACCGCTCCTGGGAGGGGTGAATGATTCGGCCGATGCCATCCACGACATGGCCCATGCCTTGCGTACCGCCGGCATGGAATTCCACCACCTCTATGTGGCCGGCACCCCGCTGCAGTCAGTGTGGAACCATGATTTCCCCGTGGACTCCTGGGATGTTACGGATATTGCCACCAAGGTTCGACGGGAAGGCTCGGGCCGGGAAATTCCCAGGTATATCATCGCCACACCGTTGGGCGAGGTGGACTACGGACTGACCAGTACCTTCATCAGGGAGGGGGACCGTTTGAAATTAAGACTGAGTTGCTACGACAAATCCTATTTTGACAGCATAGATGAAAAGGCAGGACTGGCAGATGAGGTGAGCTTTGATGAGAGCGGCTGTCCTGTGACCGTGGTCCGTGGGTTGATCAAAACCAATGATTTCCCGGTATCCTGACAGGAATATCGGGTCATCCAAAACGGTGGTTTATTCTCAATGGCATGGAACATTCCCTTGCCACGGGTGAACTGCCTTATGTGCAGGGTTGGGTGGAGCGGTGCGCCATGGGAGACCTGCGGACAAGCATCTGGGCCAGGTGTTGCACCTCCCGGGAAACATCCCGGTCCAGGCGTTTGCACCAGGCTTTGGGAAAAGCTGGGCCCCCGTATAGGGGGCCGGCAATCATTCCGGCAATGGCCCCGGTCGTATCGGCATCCCCCCCCTGATTGACCACCCCCACCAGGCAGCTTTCAAAATCATTCGAGTTAAACAGATGGTGAAATACGGTTTTGATGGTGTCTACCACGTAAGCACTGCTGTGGCCGTTGTAAGGCTCAAAGGAAAACTTAGGGTGACGGCGGATCAGATCCTCCGCGAGTGTTCGCAGCTGGGCTATGGACGCCCCCAGTATCGCCGCCTGAACCATGCTGCCAACGGCGATGCATGCCGCATCCGATAGGGTATGGTGATGGGTGATGTGTGCCTGTTGCGTTGCATATGCGTTTAAACGGGCCTGGTCCCCCAGCGTATAAATTGCAACGGGAACGATCCGCATGACGGCGCCGTTACCAGCATCCCATTCATTATAGGGCATCTGCGTTGTTCCTTTGTGGATATACGTGCGCAAACCGCGGGCGCAGGTGGCGCCGATGTCTTTGGGGCGCTTCTGCATCCATTTGACAAAGTAATCCGCCACCGAGGTCAAATCCCATCCATCCACGTCAATCACCGCCCGGGCCATATGGATGGACATCTCCGTATCATCGGTCACTTCCCCGGGGGACAGGCGCAGCCATCCGCCACCGATCATCTTTTTGTGAACCCCGTATTTTGACTTGATTTCATGGGGCGTCATGAATTCTGTCGTTGCCCCCAGGGCATCGCCCAGAGCCACTCCCAGAAAAGCCGCCTGGGCATTGGATTCTATCTGTTCCCAACTCAATTGCGGAAGCTGTCCCGACAGCAGCCCAAGATCCATACTTGCTCCTTAGTAATAGCGCAGTTTGCCCAGGTATTCTCCACCGATCACCAGCACTTCTTCCTCACCCTGCAGAATACTTGAATGTAAAAAAGATCCGTCAAAAAAAATTTTAGGCACCGGAACATCCACTTCAATAACCTGGGTGCCGAACTCCCAGGCCCGTTCAAAATCCCGGGTAAATGAGTTGAGATTGTTAAGCCGCAGCACAATCTTGTCCGGTTCTATCCGCTCCAGCACATCATGTCCATCCAGATCGTAAATGCCCCGGTAAAGGGTGATATGGGTACATTGGGGATCTCTGCGTTTCAATTCATACTGGACAAATTCGTATAAAAGGTCCAATTGGGAAAAAATGGCGTTGGTCCGGGCCATTGCATTGAGGCGCTGCCCCATATAATCCGCATAGGCCTCATCCCTGCGGCTGGCAATGGGGCCGTTGTGGTAGGTGGGGGGGATGCCAAGCCTTTTTTCAACCCATCCTTTCAAAACAGCGCCTTCCGGCGAATCGGAGTTAAAAAGCCATCCCCGAAGGAAACGCAGATAACTGTGTTTAAGGCTCAATTTCCCGGTGGGGTCATTTTCCCTGCGCCACTGTGTCAGGCAGAAGGCCACCTCCATGTAGTCCTCATAGCAGTTGGCGCGTTCAGCCCAGGTATCCAGGTTCGCCAGACGGCGGAAAAAATGCCGGTGGGTCTGTCGGATCCCCTGAATATGCAATGGCTTAGGGGAAGCGTTGAATTCCCGGGAGACAATTTTCCAGGGCGGCAGGTTGCACCGGTTGGAGAGTGGGGGGTCTTGGTTCATTCTGTCTTTATATCAAAATTATACTGCATACCAATATGTCATAGTTGGATCATTGCATTCCGTTTCGAATTGCCCAAGCAATCATCATATCCAAGAAATTTATCAAAATAACGGGCGGTTTGTCCATGAACCAATAAAAAAACCGCCCGTTGTCCTGAAAATTAGGGCAACGGGCGGTTCCGGGTTGTAACGCTGATAATTATTAGGCCTTGGCCGCCTCAATGTTGATGGCGCAGACTTTGAACTCCGGAATTTTGGCCGTGGGGTCAAGTTCTGCGTTGGTCAGCTTGTTGGCTGCGGCGTTGGCAAAGTGGAAGGGAATGAAGATGGTGCCTTCCACGGCTTTGTCGGACACCTGCAGCTTGGCCTTTATCCTGCCGCGCCTGGAGCAGACGTTGACCATCTCGCCGTCCCCGATACCAAGGCGGGTGGCGTCGGCATCGGAAATCTCCACGAAGCATTCCGGGGACAGCATGTTAAGGCCGTCGGTGCGCATGGTCATGGTGCCGGTGTGGTAATGGTAAAGGACCCGGCCTGTGGTCAGGATAAACGGGTATCTGTCGTCGGGCAGTTCTGCCGGGGGCACATGCTCAATGGCATGGAACATTCCCTTGCCCCGGGTGAACTGCATGGTGTGCAGGATGGGGGTGCCGGGGTGTTCCGTGTCCGGGCAGGGCCAGTGGATGCCGACCTCGTCGATACGTTCCCAGGTGATGCCCCGGTATGAGGGGGTCACAGCGCTTATTTCCTTGAAGAGCTCATGACTGTCCTCATAGGAGAAACCGTATCCCATGCGGTTGGCGATGTCACACAAAATTTCCCAATCCCGTTTCGGGCCTTCGGGGGGCTCGACGGCGCGCCGGACTCTTTGGACCCTGCGTTCGGAGTTGGTGAAGGTGCCGTTTTTCTCTGCCCAGCAGTAGGAGGGCAGGACCACATCGGCCATGGCCGTGGTCTCGGTTTCGAAAATATCCTGAACCACCAGGAATTCCAGGTTGTTCAGGGCCTTCTTGGCATGGTTGAGATCCGGATCGGAAACCATGGGGTTCTCACCGATGATGAAAAGGGATTTCATCTCTCCTTCATAGGCCTTGTTGAACATTTCGGTGGCCACAAGTCCCGGGGTGGGGGACATGCCTTTCACCTGCCACGCCTTTTCATACCCCTCCCGGGCATCGTCCGATGTCACGGGCTGGTAAGCGGTAAGGACGTTGGGAAGCCCTCCCATGTCACAGGCGCCCTGGACGTTGTTCTGGCCGCGCAGGGGGTTCACGCCGCCGCCCGGTTTGCCCAGGTGGCCGCAGAGCATGGAAAGGTTGGCCAGGGATTTGACGTTATCCGTGCCGCAGGTATGCTGGGTGATGCCCATGCAGTAGCAGATGGTGCCGGCCCCTGCATTGGCAAAGTCACGGGCCACCTGGCGAAGATCGTCCGCCGGGATACCGGTGAGTTTTTCAACATGTTCGGGGGTATACTTTTCAACGACGGCCTTTGTGGCTTCAAAATTTTCACATCGGTCGTCGATGAACTTCTGGTCCTGAAGGCCTTCTGAGATGATTACATTCATCAGGCCGTTGATCCAGGCAATGTCTGTCCCGGGCATGGGACGCAGCCATTTTTCTGCATGGTCGGCCAGTTTCACACGTCTTGGGTCGATCAGGTAAAGCTTTTTACCCTGTAGCACCGCCCGCTTCATAAAGGTGGAGAGGACAGGGTGGTTTTCCGTGGTGTTGGAGCCCGTGACGAGAATGACGTCCGACTCTTCGATATCTGCAATGGTGTTCGTCATTGCGCCGCTTCCGAATGCTGCAGCCAGACCGGCTACGGTGGAGCTATGTCACAATCGGGCGCAATGGTCGATGTTGTTGGTCTTCAACACCCCCCGGGTGAACTTCATGGCCATGTAGTTGTCTTCGTTGGTAACCCGGGCGGAGGTGAGTAAGCCCATGGCATCGGCCCCGTGTTCCTTACCGATGGCTTCGAACTTTTCCGCCACAAGATCCAGGGCTTCGTCCCAGGTGGCAGGTACCTGCTTGCCGTCCTTTTTGATCAAAGGAGTGGTCAGGCGGTTGGGGGAGGCGACAAAGTCAAAGCCGTATCTGCCTTTCACACAGAGGCTGGCGTTGTTGGGGGGCAGATCCTGGTCCGCACCGTCGATCTTGACAATCTTGTTGTCCTGGACAAACACGTCCATCTGGCATCCCACGCCGCAGTAAGAGCAGGTGGTCCGGGTCACTTTGGTGGGTTTGAACCTGTCGTCCCTAAATTCACGGTCCGGGATGAGCGCCCCTACAGGGCAGACCTGGACACATTCACCGCAGAATACGCAGTCCGAATCTTTCAGGTGGGCGTCATCTCCGGCAATGATTTTCATTTCTTCGCCGTGGTAGCCGAACTCAATGGCGTTGTTTACCTGGATTTCCCGGCAGGCCTTGATACATTTGCCGCAGAGGATGCACCGGGAGAAATCTCTGATAATGAAGGGGTTGGCCCGTTCGGTTTCATGCTTGCATGCAGTGACGGGCATGCCTGTGGCCTTGACCTGGTAGCGGTAGGTGAGATCCTGAAGATCGCAGTCCCCCCATACCGGACAAAGGTCCTGTTTCCCGTCTGCCGCAAGCACGTTGAGCTGGAAGGCGGTCCAGTCTTCCGTGGGCAGATCGCGGATGGCGCAGTTATGATTTCCCGTGGCGAGCATGGCGGCCAGAATCTCTTTTCGGGCGGCCACAACTTTGGGGGATTCGGATTGAATCACCATGCCTGGCTCAGCCTTGGTCACACAGGACTCCACAAGTTCATCCTTGCCGGCGATTTCCACAAGGCAGACGCGGCAGGTGTTGGTGGGTATGGTGTGTTTGAGATGGCAGAGCGTGGGAATTTCGATGTTGTTCCTGGCGGCCACATCAAGGATGGTCTCCCCAGGTTCAAATGTCAGCTGGTTCTCGTTGAGCGTTATAATATTGGTATCCATAGGCTGGTCCCCATAGTTTATTTATAACCGTTCACTAATCGACCCCGTACAATCAACCTGTACCTACAGTATCAGGTGATTATTGTCAATGTGAACCGTCACTGAAGGGCAAATAATTTTGCCGAATTGGTTGACAATTCAGCATCCTTGAGCATATACAGGAGTGGTTTATTTCGGGCGAGTGAAGCAAGTAGAACAATATAGACACTATGAAGGACGTGTTATAATGTTGCAATCAATTCTGATGATGGGTGGTTTAGGTGTAGCGATCGGCACAGCCTTGGTGATCGCATCCAAAGCGTTTTATGTGTATGAAGACCCCACAGTAGTCGCCATTGACGATTGCCTTCCCGGCGCTAACTGCGGCGGCTGCGGTTATCCCGGGTGTACCCCCAATGCGGAGGCCATCGCCAGAGGAGAACAGGACGTCAATTCCTGTGTGGCCGCAGGAGAGGATGTGGCCCTGGCCATCGCCGAGATCATGGGCGTTTCCATGTCTGAAAAAGAACCTGAATTTGCCGGTCCCGGCTGCCATTACGGTAACGCGGATGCGGAACTCAACTATATATATAAAGGTGTCCGGGACTGCCGTGCCGCATCCATGCTCATGGGCGGGATGAAGGTCTGCAGGATCGGCTGCCTGGGGCTTGGCACCTGTGTGACCGCCTGCAAGTTCGATGCGTTGTCCATAGGAGAGGACCACCTGCCCAAGGTGGACCAGGAAAAATGCACGGGCTGCGGTGCCTGCGAAGCCATCTGTCCTAAAAATATCATCCGGCTGACCTCCCCCAGCCGCCGGATCATGAGAGAATACACCAAGGACGAATGCACCACACCCTGCCAGCGGGCCTGCCCCTCCGGCATTGATATCAAGGAATATGTCCGCCTGATCCGTGAAGGGGATTATCACGGGTCCCTCCAGGTCATTAAAGAGAGAATGCCATTTCCCACGGTTATATCACGGATCTGCCCCGCGCTTTGCGAATTTGACTGCCGCCGCCTCATCCAGGACGAGTCTGTGGGGATCAACCACCTCAAACGCTTTGTCTGTGACTATGAGATGAACCAGGACAAGCGGATTCAGCCTTACAAGGCCCCTGCCACGGACAAGAAAATCGCCATTATCGGCGGTGGTGTCCAGGGGCTTGCTGCCGGGTATTTTTCAGCCCGCCTGGGCCATTCGCCCACCGTATACGAAGCCAGCGGAGAGATGGGGGGAATCCTGCGCAAGGCCATTGCCAGGGAACGGCTCTCCATGGATGTCCTGGACTGGGATATTCAGGGGATTGAAGATCTTGGCGTTGAAATGAAAACCCATCGCAGGGCCGGTGTGAACTTCACCATTCCAGGACTTCTGAGACGGAATTATGACGCTGTATTTACCGCCACAGGCGGTTGGGATTCGCGTTTGGCCATCAGTGGTGTGGGCGGGGCTGAAAACACCATTCCCGGCACCTACCTGCTCATCGACCTGCTGCGCAGCAAAGATGATGCGAACATTACCATCGAACACGGAGATACGGTTGTCATTGCCGGCGGCGGCATCCGGTTGCCCGACGCCGTGGAGATCCTCAAGTCGTCCGGTACAAAGAAGGTTGTCGTTATCTCCCGGAAACCCCCGGAAGACTCTTCCTTTGACCAGGCCACCATTGACGCCATGGCCAAGGCCGGTGCCACCATCCAGTACAACACCGGTATCACCAAGTTGATGGGAGAAGACGATACGTTGACGGCAATTGAGTATGTGGACCTGGATTCCGGCGAACGCCATATCATTGAAACCGATACCCTTGTGATCGGTTCCGGGCGTTTCCCGGAGCTTGCCTTTGTGGTCCCCGGTGCCGCAGACGCTGCTGCCGAAGAAGACGGCGAAGAAACTGCCGTTGTGGATTCTGTTGACAGCACCCTGGCATGGGAAGGGGTGGAACTGCAGAAAAAACCCGATCTCATTAATCCGTTGGGACTCTTATCAAACCAGGATGTGATTTCCGAGTACTCTTCAGCCGTTGCCGCTATTAACGGCGGAAGGAGAGCCGCCACCCTGATTCACCATCTCATGTACGGGATCGAACTGCCGGACCCGCAACGGATGATTACCCCCAAGTCCGTGGTCCAGAATGTCAATACCCTCACCCAGGTTGTTCCCTCGCCACGGAACATCCTTGAGATTGCCAAATCCAGAGAGGAGAGAAAGGACCGGTTTTCCACGGGATTTTCTTCTCAGGCTGCCAATGAGGAGTCTCACCGGTGCCTGCGCTGCGGCCTGGTCTGCTATGAAAAGGCTTAGGGGAGGGGAATAAATCAAAGGCCGGCCTGAGCGGAAACCGGACGGAAAGCCCATATGAAACCTGAGCATATCCTTGTTGTTGATGATGAGCCTAAAATTGTGGCAAATATCACCCGCTGTCTTTCGCGGGAAGGGTTTCGGGTTACCGGTGCCGCCAATGGCAGCGAAGCGGTAGCGCTTTTCCGGGAACAGCAGTTCGACCTGGTGCTGCTGGACATGTCCATGCCGGTGATGGACGGCTATGAGGCCATGGAACACCTCTTTGCCATGGACCCGGACGTGCTGATCATTATCATGACCGGATTTGCCTCGGTTGAATCTGCGGTAAAAACCCTGAGACAGGGGGCATGGGATTTCTTAAAAAAGCCCTTTGAGTATGCAGAACTTGTCAAAACCGTTCAAAACGGGGTGACCCAGCGAAATCTTCTGGATGAAAAACGGGCCTTTGCCGCCCGTCTCGAAGCGTCCGAGCAGCAGTATCAATACATGGTCAACAACTCGCCGGATCTTATCTTTACCCTGGACACCCGGGGCTGCTTTACCTTTGTCAATCATCAGTTTGAAACCGTCCTGGGCTTTCCCCGCAATGTCCTTTCAGGAATGCCCTTTGTCGATCTTTTGCACGAAGATGACCGCGGCAGGGCCAAGGGCTTGATCCTGGCTGTCACATCCGGGAAACAGGGTGACCGCAGTTTTGAGACCAATTTTGAGATTAATGTCCGGTTTAAAAAGGCAAGTAACCGCCATGCCGAGTTCGATCCATACGCGGCCTTTGCCTTCATGGAACTCAAGGCCTCAGCCATTACCCTGCCCGGGGATGATCCTGACACCGCATCCCAGGGGGTATACGGTGTGGCAAGGGATGTGTCTGACCGCCTCATGCTGGAGGACCAGCTTCGTCAGGCCCAGAAAATGGAGGCCTTAGGTACCCTGGCCGGGGGAATTGCCCATGATTTCAACAACATTCTTATGGGAATCCAAGGGTATGCCTCGCTGGTCAAAGCAGGCTTTGACAAAGACTCCAAGGCCTACCGCCGTCTGTCCAGTATCGACGAGTATGTGAACAACGGGGCGGAGATGGCCCGGCAACTTCTGGGATTTGCCCAGAAAAACTGCCACGAAGACTGCAAGCTGAACATGAATTACCTGCTCAAAATGTCCGCGAAGATGTTCGGCCGCACCAAAAAGGATATCATCATTGAGCAGCACCTGGACAAAGAACTGTGGCCCACTGTGGTGGATGAGGGCCAGCTAAAACGGGTGCTGATGAATCTTTACGTCAATGCCTGGCAGGCCATGCCCAACGGCGGCAAGATCACCATATGCTCGGATAACCTGATGGTGGACGCCAAAGAGAAGCATACCCTGGGTCTGGACAACACCGGTGCCTATGTCAGGATTTCGGTGGCGGATACGGGGGCGGGCATGGACAAGGCCACCATGGCACGGATTTTTGATCCCTTTTTCACCACCAAGGAACGGGGGCAGGGAACCGGTCTGGGATTGGCCACGGCCTACGGCATTGTGAAAAGCCATAAGGGGACCTTCCAGGTGGAATCCGGACCTGATAAGGGCAGTGTCTTTATGTTCTACCTGCCTGCGGCAGAAGGGTACGGGGAGAATACCTGCGCCTATCCCGGGGATACCCCGGATGAGGTGGCAAGAATCGTTGCCGGCCGGGGACGGATTCTTTTAGTGGATGATGAACGAGGGGTGATTGAAGTCTGCTCGGAGATGATTGAGGCTTTAGGATACGAGGTGCTGGTCGCCGAAAGTGGCCTTGAGGCCGTGACCCTCCTTGAAACGGAAACGGCACCGGTGGACCTGGTGATTCTGGACATGGTGATGCCGGGTATGAACGGCTTTGAAACCTATGAAAAGATCCGGAAGATCAGTCCGGACAGCCGGGTTTTGGTCTGTTCCGGATATTCAAAGGAAGAAGAGGTGCTCCAGATGATTGAAAGGGGATGTGATGACTATCTTTACAAACCCTTTGACGTGGCCATGCTTTCGGAAAAACTGCAGGCCGTGTTCCGTCGTTCCGTGATTCATAAGCAGGTATCTAAAACCTGACAGGCGCTTGGACTAAACAGGGGCAGGGCAGGGGAATTGAAAAAAAGCAAAAGGCCCGGGAACCTAAGGTTCCCGGGCCTTTTTACGTAAAGGCGCGGTGATTAGCCGAATACTTTTTCCAGATCGGGGATGATCTGTTTTTTACGGCTCATGATGCCGGGCAGCCAGCATTTGCCGTCAGCCGGTTTTTCACCGAACGCTTTTTCAACAACGGATTCGTCGTCGGAGGCAACCAGAAGCTCGGTACCTTCTTTCATGATGTCGGTGAGCATCAGCAGAACGGTGTGATGACCTTTTTCAGCTTTCAGGTCACGGATATCTTTTTCCAGGTCAGCCTTGATACCGTCAACGATGGACAGGTCAACCAGTTCCAGCTGGCCGCAGCCAACGCCGTTGCCGCTCATGTCAAAATCTTTGTAATCGCGAAGAACCAGTTCACGGACCGGGGTGCCTTCAACGGCAGATTTAACCTTGAACATTTCGATGCCCAGGGCGTCCAGATCAGTTTCGCCGCAGATTTCAGCCAGCTTGGCGCAGACTTCTTTGTCCTTGTCAGTGCAGGTGGCGGATTTGAAAATTACGGTATCGGACAGGATGGCGCAGAGCATGGCACCGGCGATGCCCTTGGGTACTTCTACGTTGAAGTAGTCGTACATGGACGCGATAACGGTACAGGTGCAGCCTACGGGCCAGATCCAGCATTCCAAGGGCTGTGCAGTGGTTACGTCACCCAGTTTATGATGGTCAACAACACCCAGGATGTTGGCGTCGGCCAGATCGTCGGGGCTCTGGGCCAGGTCGGAGTGATCCACCAGGTAAACGTCTTTGCCGGCATAGGAAGTGACGACTTCGGGAGCAGCCAGGCCGAATTTGTCCAGGACAAATTTGGACTCGGGGTTCAGGTCGCCCTGAATTGCCGGTGCAATGTCTTCACCAAGGGATTTTTTCAGATCTGCCAGCGCAATGGCGGCTACCACGGAATCGGTATCTGGATTCTTGTGACCAAATACGAGAGTTGACATAAAACCTCCTAAAATAGTTGTCATCTTGTTTATAATATTATCGATGATTCCTCTGGGGGAATCATCTGTATAGATGATCACACGACGGTAATCATCTGAAATTCACTCTATGAAATTTCAACTGTGTCTTATAAGATTAATTGATTAGAATCTCAAGTAAAATTTATATTATTCTATGAATCGGTTGCAGGGGGGCTCAGGCGTCGTAAAAAAAAGGTTAGTCCTGATTAATACGGTCGATTTTATGGGCCATGTGGGATATAGCATGGTAAGAATAAACCTTTAGATGGAGATGTTGCAGGTATGATCGTAAATATTTTGATTCTCAGTGTTGCTGTTTTTTTGGTGGCTCAACTGCTTCCCGGTATCCGGGTGAAAAATTATTTTACCGCCGTGATTGTGGCCATTGTCTATTCTTTGATCAATTTTTTCACCGGATGGCTCCTGGTGTTACTCTCCTTGCCGTTGATCATCGTCACCTTCGGGGTGTTCAAGCTTGTGATCAATGCCTTTATGCTCTGGCTCACGGATAAAATGATGGCTGATTTTAAAATCCAGGATTTTTTGACCACCATTGTGGCTGCAATGCTGATCACTGTGGTGGACTCTCTGATTAAGTGGGTGCTATAGCATTGGTTTTTCCTTGAATCCGCCGGTAAAAATGTATAATATTGCGCGCACAGTTCACAAAAATCGCCTACGCCGCATAATTTAACCCAAGAACTCCGAAATCGGATGAGACAAGATTTCCGGGAGACTTTTATTTATGGCAAAACTACTGCTGATTGACGATTCATGGCTGACCAGACGGGGATTGTCCGGTATGGTATCTGACATGGGGCACACCGTTATAGAGGCTGAAAACGGAAAGGTAGGCCTTGAGATGGTGAAAAATGAAAATCCGGACTGTATCCTGCTGGATCTGCTGATGCCTGAAATGGACGGGTACGAGGTGTTGACGCGGTTGGCTGCATCAAAAAATCAGATTCCGGTGCTGGTGTGCACCGCCGATATCCAGAATACGGCCCGACAGAAATGCCTGGCCCTGGGTGCGGCGGGGTTTTTAAACAAACCGCCCAAAGAAGAAGAACTCAAAGGATTGATTACAAAAGTCCTCGGAGAATAGCCGTGATGATGACCATCCATTCAAAACCTGTTTCAGACCGGCAGATTGAAGCCTTACGGGAATTGATCAACATTGGTGTCGGCAAGGGCGCCGCCATTTTAAATACCATGCTGTCCTCCCATATCGTTCTTCAGGTCCCCCAGCTTACGCTCATGGATATGGAGGACCTTGCGGCTGAGATTGCCGCGTTGGGTTCGGAAAAGCTCTCCATGGTGGCCCTGAAGTTTGACGGCGAATTTTCCGGTAGTGCGGAACTCATGTTTCCCTCGGAAACAGCGATGACCCTGGTGGATACCCTGGTGGGGGAGGCCCCGCTGGATATGGATGTTGACTCCATTCGTTCGGGTACCCTTTGTGAAATCGGCAATGTGGTGCTCAACGGTGTCATGGGATCCATCTCCAACATCTTTTCCTCCCATTTTAACTATTCGGTACCAGAATACATTGAAGATTTGTCCGAAAATATTTTTCTGGACAGAGGGGTGGCTCCCCAAACGACGATTCTGCTGGCCAAAACCCGGTTTTTGATCGAAACGCTGGATGTGGACGGAGATATCATCCTTTTTTTTGAGTCCGGTGCACTTGACCGGTTGATGGAAATGACAGAGGCAATCTAAGATGGATTTTTCCGTGGTTGAAGATGATTTTCGCCTGCTGGACAATCTGCCGGTGGGCATCTGTGTCATCAATGCGGCATATGAAATTGTTGTCTGGAATAATTGTCTTAAGACCTGGACGAAGAAAACGATCCGTGAGGTGGGCGGTAAAACACTTGGCCAGGTGTATCCGCACTTCCTGGAAGAACGGTATACGGCCAGGATCGATCCGATTCTGGAAGGCGGCCCCCCCGCCATATTCTCTTCCCAGCTTCACGGCCGCCTGTTTCCTTGTGCCCTTCCCAACGGAAAATCCAGAATTCTGCAGACCACGGTTACCCATGTGCCCAAAAAGGATGGCGACGGATTTTACGCCCTTTTTGCCGTGACGGATCTAACGGAAGTGTCTTACAGAATCATGGATTACAGAAAGGTCCAGCAAAAGGCGCTCACTGAACTGGAACAGCGAAAAGCCGTCGAAGATGAACTGAGAAAAGCCAACGAGAAAATTCTGGCACAACACAAGGCAGTGATTGAGGAAGAACGGCTCAAGGTGCTGCTGCAGATGGCAGGGGCCACCGCCCATGAGCTGAATCAGCCCCTGATGATTCTTCTGGGCAATATTGAGCTTCTGGAAATGGATCTGGCCGATCCTGAGAAAATGCTGGGACGGATCAAAAAGATCTCCGAAGCCGGTTCCCGGATCTCAGATATCATCAAAAAGATCCAGAAGGTCAAGCACGTGGTAAAAAAAGACTATACAGGGGGGGAGGATATCATTGATATCCACCAGCAGGAACGCATTCTTTTTGTGGAAGACGACCTCGAATGCTACCGGATGGTGCGCCGCATGCTCACCTTCGGCAGTCAGCGGGAAATCCACCATGCCGATACCATAAAAGCTGCAAAAGTCATGGTGAAGCGTCTTAGTGTTGATCTGATCCTTCTGGACTATATTCTGCCGGACGGTGATGCCTTTGATCTGCTGGAATTTATGAAAGAGGAGCATCTGGATATCCCTGTGGTGGTATTGACCGGCCACGGCAGTGAGATCACGGCCTCCCAGCTTTTCAGGAAAGGGGTCAGCGACTATTTATCAAAGGCCCGCCTGGACAGGGAAAGCCTTCTGGAGTCCGTGGAGTTCAGCCTGGAACGCCACAATTTAAACCGGGACAAGGAAAAGGCCATGCTGGTCATGGGAGACCTTTCCACCAAGGATAAGCTCACCGGCCTGTATAACAGGCGGTATTTTGACGAGGCCTTTGACCGGGAAACCTCCGGGACCGACCGGTATAATACGGACCTGGCACTGTGCCTGATTGATCTGGATTATTTTAAGGACATCAACGATACCTACGGTCACGGCGTGGGAGACCAGGTCCTGAAAACAGCGGCGGGAATCATCCTGGCAGCGGTCCGCAAATACGACATCGCCTGCAGATACGGGGGGGAAGAGTTTGCCCTGATTCTGCCGAACACCGACCAGGACGGTGCCTTAACCATATGCAACCGCATCCGTGAGAACCTGAAAGACCATCTGTTTGAGGCCGGTGCCGACAACTTCCGGGTGACGCTGAGTGCCGGTATCGCCATGATGTCTCAGAATGCCTCTGCTGAGCAGAGTGCGCCATCAACCATGATACATCAGGCGGATATCGCCCTTTACAAGGCCAAAGGGCAGGGTCGTGACAGGGTTATCCTGGCCGAAATCAACTGAGTTTGGCCTGCCCTGTCTGTTTACCCGGTACTTTTCCCGATGGGGAATAAACCTGTCCGTGGGCTGCACCCACCAGGGCCTGAACATCCAGGATCAGGCAGACCCGGCCGTCAGCCATGATCGTTGCCCCTGAGACTCCGGGAACCTCGCCCAGCATCCCCGAAAGATTCTTGCGTACGATGCTCTGTTTGGCAACGACTTCATCCACCAGGATACCGGCCTGACGGCCGCCGTCCTCCACCACAACGACAATGGGATCGCAAGGGGGGCCATCGGTTGTTGCCAGGTTCATAAACGCCTGAAGGTTCACCAGAGGAACGATGGCTTCTTGGAATTTGATGTAGGGATGGCCCCCCATGGCCGTACCGCGGATGTCCGGGGTCAGCCTGAGGGCGGTAATGATGGAAAGGGTGGGGATCACGTAGCGGTTTGACGCACTTGTGATAATCATACCGTCCATAATGGCCAGGGTCAGGGGCAGGGTGATGGCCACCCGGGTGCCTTTTCCCTGTTCCGATGACAGGACGATCCTGCCGTTGAACTCGGAGATCGTGGTTTTCACCACATCCATGCCTACGCCGCGGCCTGAGATGTCCGTGACCTTTGTGGCGGTGCTGAGGCCCGGGTGAAAGATCAGATGGAGCACGGCGGTTTCATCCATCTGTTCCGGATCATCCTGCGCCGCATTATCGACGATGCCTGCGGCCGTTGCCTTTTTCAGCAACCGTGCCCTGTCGATCCCCCTGCCGTCATCGGTCACCTCTATGACAAGGCTGGCGCCTTCGTGGTATCCCTTGAGTGTAACGGTGGCCGTTTCGGGTTTTCCCTGCCGCAAGCGGTGGGCGAGGTCATTTTCAATGCCGTGGTCAATACTGTTGCGGATGATGTGAATCAGGGGGTCGGCCAGGCCGTCCACCAGGGTTTTGTCAAGTTCCGTCAACTCACCTTCAACGATAAAACGCAATTTTTTATTTTGTTTTAAGGCCAGGTCCCTGGCCACCCGCCGCATGCGGTTGAACAATGGCTTTAAAGGGACCATTCTCAGGGAAAGACCGATTTTTTGCAGGGTTTTTGTGCTCTCTTCCAGCGCCTTGAAGGCCTGGGCCGCCTCCCGGGTCCGTGCCCGGCCCCCTGTCGCCCCCGTGTGCTGGGCGCTGACCATGGCCTGGGCAATGGCCAGTTCTCCGATAATATCTATCAGATAATCCAGCCGGTCCGGATCGATCTGGACCGGACGTTTGGTGCGGCCGTTGGAAGAAGGGACACTGCCGTTCTCATCGGGATTCGTTTTCGGTTGACTGTCTTTTGGTAATTCCAAAGTGTCAGTGGAGGCATCAATACGGTTCTGCCACTGCTCAAGGGCGGAGATAAGCGTGTCCGCTTTTTCGGGTGACGCCGCCTCTCCTCTATAGAAAGCAAAGGTGGCAAAGAGCCAGTCTTTCACCCGGAGAAACACCTGGGCCGCTTCCGGTGTCAGGGAAGAGAGCAGCAGGTCTTCAGTATGGTGGCAGACCTGTTCCACCCTGTTGAGTCCTAAAAAGCCGGCTTCTCCTTTCATGGTGTGGATCAGGCGTTTTATTTCCCGGGGCGGTTTGTCCAAGTCACCGTTTTCAAGTTCAAGGATCAAGGATTCGATCTCTTCGAGAACCTGTACCTTGGACACCAGAAAGAGTTCAAAGTCTTCCATGCTCAAATGGGGCGGCAGGTGGCCCGGGTGGCGGACGCTATCTTGGCTATCGCTGCTATTGCAGATTTCGCTGGTGCTGATGCCGGAATATTTTTCCAGGGTTGCGTCGTCATCAATGTCTTTGTCTGAGACGCCTTCATCCGGGTCTGCCAGAAAATTCAGGGTAGCCATCTGCCGGTTGAGTGCGGTCATTGCCTGATCCGTATTCATTTCTTTTTTACGGATCTTCTGGATCAGTTTCGCCGTGCCGGAGGCTTCCCTGGCGATGGCCGGCAAATGCTGATCTTTGGCAATCCCGTTGATGGATTTCAACAGGCTAAGACTTTTTCTGAACGCCTCAGGGTCTGAGGGATCCGCCATGACGATTTCCAGGGACAGAGCCTCAAGAAGGTCGATGATGTCGGCATATGTCGCATTTGATTCAGGGGGCATATTGGGTTTGGTTTTCCAGCGATTCTTTTTTTGTCAGGGTAAATACGGTGGCACCGGATCTTCATTACCATAAAAGAAGTTCCTGGGAAACCTTTTAATCCGGCTTCTATCGGTCTTGTTCCGGCAGATCGCGCCGGCAGATACGGCAGTCGGTGCAGGATTTCATAGGGCAGGATGCCGAGGGCTTTTCCCTGCGTGCCCGTTCAAGTTCCCTGCGCAAAAAGCCGTCACTGACCCGGTGGGCCAGGATATCCCAGGGCAGGGCAGGGGGGGGATCTCCCTGAATGGTTTTTTCGGTGTGGATAACGGTTTCGCAATAGGCTTTTTGGGTTTTCATGGCCCGGGTCCATCCGAGATCAAGGGCGGTTTCGATCAGATCCGCCGCTTTCCTGTCGCCCAAGGAGAGCAGGGCATGGATTCTTGCCTGGCGCAGCGATTCTAAATTCAAGGATACGTTCGGGGTCTTTTTTAATCCCTGGCGGATGATATCCAGACGGGCTTTGAGCTCTTTTTCCGCCATCATGGCAGTCCATTGAAAGGGAGTGGCAGGTTTGGGAATGAAGGGGTTGATGCTCAGGGTGATGGTGCCGATTTTTTTTCTTTCCCTGGAGGCCTCAAGAAAAACCGACTTGATGTCCAGGGTGAGATCGACGATGGCCCGGACATCTTCCCGGGTCTCGAAGGGCAGGCCGATCATGAAATAGAGTTTCAGGTTCATGATCCCTTTATCCACAAGGGATTTGGCTGCATTTAGGATTTGCTCCCGGGTCAGTTTTTTGCTGATGACCCGCCGCATTCGCGGGGAACCGGCCTCAGGGGCGATGGTTGCGGTCTTTACACCGGCGTCGGACAGAATGGAGATGATATGGTCATCCAGTTTGTCCGCCCGCAGGGATGAAAAAGAAAGGGTCAGACCCTTGTCTTTTCCGTATTGGCAGATCTGCCCGATATCCGGATGATCCAGAACCGCAGAGCTGACGATACCGGCCCTGTCCGTTTTTTGGGCGGCTTCGTCAAGGGCGGCTTTCAGGGTGTCCAGGGGATAGACCCGCGGCGGCCGGTATATAAACCCTGCCGTACAGAAGCGGCAGCCGTGGGGACAGCCTTTGAGGGTTTCTATGAGAAATACGTCTTTAAATGCGGTGTCCGATGTCATCACGGCCGTTGTGGTGCTGATACCGGTCAGGTCCTCCAGGTACTGGACCTGGATGCGGTTTTTTAAGGGCGGTGCGCCGGTTGATTCAGGCGTATCACCGTAACAGATGGGCAGGTGTTGGGCAGGCACATAGGCACCGGGAAGCTTGGATTCGACGGTGTCCAGAAAATCCTTACGGGTGTCTGTTGATCTAAAATGGTCAAAAAAGCCGGAGAGCAGGCACTCGGCCTCTCCCAACAGGAAAAGATCCACAAAGGGGGCTATGGGTTCGGGGTTAAGAAAACAGGCGACTCCCCCCGCGGCCACCAGTGGGTGGTGGATGTGGTTTCGATCACTTGATCGATCTGCTGACCGCAGAGGGATGCCTGTTGCCCGCAAAAGCTGAGCAAGGTGTAAAAAGTCGTTCTCAAAAGATATGGAGAACAGGATCATGTCAAATTGATCCAGGGGTAAACCGGTTTCAAGGCTTTTGATCTGTGGATTTTTTTCCCGGGTGTGGGGGAAAAAGACCCGTTCACAGGCAACCTCCGGTATCTGGTTTGCCAGCCGGTAAACGGTCTGGAAGCCCAGGGAGGACATGCCGGCCTTGTAAGTGTTGGGATAGACCAATGCGACTTTGATCAACCCATAGCCCCGTTTGACAATGGCCCCCTGTTCCTGAACCTTCAGGTGGTCAGGGCGGACCCGGGACGGTTTACGCCTCTTTTTCATGTATACGGTTTAGTCTGCTTTACGTCTGAGGAACGTGGGCACCTCCAGGTCATCGTGGTCAAAGCTCATGCCGTAATCCTGGGACAGGCTTTCATCCCCCACGGCCTTTTTGGACGTCACCCGGACCACCGGGGCGTCAAATTCGTTCCAGTTTGCCAGATCTTCTTCCGTGGCATCCCTGACCACGCCACGGGCGATGGTTTCCCGTTGTGCGTGGGTCTCTGAACGGGTTTCCCGGGCAGGTGATGCGTAGGACTGCACCGCTGCGGCTGCGGCCGCATTTGAATTGGCCGCATAGGCCGGACGGCTGGCAGGTGCGGACTGGGGCTGGCCGGGGGAGAACCTGTGCATGTTTTCGGCAAGGGCCGGTTCTTCCTGGCCGATACCGGTGGCGATTACGGTGATTCGGATTTCATCTCCCAGATCCTCGTCAAAGGTCTGGCCCCAGATGATTTCGGCATCATCGCCCACTTCCTGGTAGATCCGGTCGGAGGCGTCTGTCATTTCATCCAGGGTCAGGTCGGAACTGGAGGTGATGTTCATGAGAACACCTTTTGCCCCTGAAATGGAGATGTCTTCCAGCAGCGGATGGGAAATGGCCTTTTCCGCGGCTTCGATGGCCCGGTTCTCACCGGAGGCGATGCCGATACCCATCAGGGCCTTGCCGGATTTCTGCATGGTGGCCTTTACGTCCGCAAAGTCCAGGTTGACGTGGCCGGGCATCATGATCAGGTCGGTGATGCCTTTGACGGAGTGGTGAAGAATTTCGTCCGCCTTGATGTACATATCCTTGAGACGGGCGCCCTTGGGAGCGATGCCCCGGAGCCTGTCATTGGGGATGGTGATGACGGTATCGGTGATGCCGTGGAGTTTATCCAGGCCCTCAATGGCCATTCTTTCCCTTTTTTTGCCTTCAAACTGAAAGGGTTTTGAGGCCACGGCCACGGTGAGGATACCCAAGTCTTTACAGATTTCAGCGATGATGGGGGCCGCACCTGTGCCCGTGCCGCCGCCGAATCCTGCGGTGATGAATACCATGTGGCTGTCTTCTAAGGCGTCACGGATCTCGTCCATGCTTTCCAGGGCAGCTTCACGGCCCTTGTTGGGATCGGCGCCTGCGCCCAGGCCTTCGGTGATCTGGGTGCCCAGCTGGATCTTCAGTTCTGCCTTGGACTGTTCCAGTGCCTGGGCATCGGTGTTGGCCGCGATGAATTTCACACCCTGGAGTTTTGCGTCAATCATGTTGTTGACCGCGTTACCGCCGGCTCCGCCGACACCGATTACCTTGATTTTAGCCGTGTTGTCGTTCTCGACATAAGAAAAAGTCATTTCCACCTCCCAAGTGGTTGTTAAATAATGTCTTTAAACCATTGTTTCATTCTGTTTAAAACGTTAGTAAACCCAGCCCCCCCATCACTGTGTCGCACGTCGATCTTGGTGTCGGCATTGGAGCCGAAAATCACAAGACCCACAGCCGTGGCGTAAGCCGGGTTTTTTACGATATCCTTGAGCCCGCCGATGCGATTGGGCTCGCCTACCCTGACCGGGACGCCGAAGACGGATTCGGCAAGTTCCGCGATGCCGTCCAGGACCACACTGCCGCCGGTGAGCACAAACCCGGCAGGGAAGGAATTTTCAAGTCCGTTGGAAAAAAGTTCCTGCTTGAGCAGGGAGAACACCTCTTCCACCCGCGGCTCCAGGATCTCTGCCAGGATGCCCTTGGAGAGCCGCTTGGGTTCCCTGCCGCCCACGGCCGGCACCTCAATGGATTCGCCGGATCTCACATGCTGGGGCACACAGGTACCGTGTTCAATTTTGATCTTTTCGGCCTCGGGCAGGGGGGTCCGAAGGCCGATGGAAATATCGTTGGTCAGGTTATGCCCGCCCACGGTGAGTTCATAGATGAACTTCACGTTATTGTCCTTGAACAGGGCCAGGTCCGTGGTGCCGCCGCCCATGTCCGCCAGGGCGCAACCCAGTTCCTTTTCTTCGTCCGTCAGAACCGCCTGGCCGGATGCCAGGGATTCCAGGACAATGTCGCAGACCTCTAATCCCGCCTTGTTGCAGCACTTGACAATGTTCCGTGCCGAAGAGACGGCGCCTGTGACAATATGGATCTTTGCCTCCAGCCGGATGGCGGTCATGCCCACCGGAT
This sequence comes from uncultured Desulfobacteraceae bacterium, assembly GCA_913041495.1. Lineage (GTDB taxonomy): Bacteria > Desulfobacterota > Desulfobacteria > Desulfobacterales > Desulfobacteraceae > Desulfobacter. The sequence goes on from CAJWHT010000002.1 coordinate 39,183, forward strand.
TTTGGATGGACTCCATGTCATCTACGATAAACTCCTGTGGGATAACGTGGAGGATTTCCCGGTCCGTGGGGATGGCCACCGCCTTGGCCGCATCAATCACCCGTTCCACGTCCGCTTCGGTGATTTCCCGGCCTTTGATGGCGATAATGCCGTGGCTGTTGAATCCCTTGATATGGTTGCCTGCAATGCCCACATAAACAGAGGAAATATCACAGCCGGCCATGAGCTCGGCCTCTTCCACCGCCTTTTTGATTGAATCCACCGTGGATTCAATATTGACGACCGACCCTTTGCGCAGGCCCGTGGAGGGATGGGAGCCGACACCGATGATGTTGACCTCCTCATCCAGCATCTCGCCCACCACCGCGCATATCTTGGTGGTGCCGATATCCAGACCTACCAGTATTTTTTCATTTCCCTGCAAGTTAAACCCCCTTTTCTATAGTGTTGTGCAGAGCGTCCTCCGTCTTGATAAAAATTTTTTCAATGTTGAACAGGTCCATGGCCAGAATAACTTTTGAGGGAAAATGGGTTGCCATGTACCTGGAGATTTTTTGGGCCCGGGCCAGCTTTTCCTCGAACCGCCCGAAGCCAAGTTTTATGGGGATCAGGCTCGAGGATGCCCCTTCAAGATTAAAGCTGTCCGGCTGTGTCCGGTTGTACGCGTCATGGGACTGGATGGTGACCCCGAAGTTTTCATCCCCGTGGATGTGTTTGACCTCTCCTAACCCACGGACCTTGAGCAGATCCATGATGGCGTTGAACAATTCCCCCTCGAACAGGTAGGTGTTGTTGGACAGGCTCAGGTCCACCCCTGAAATCACGGGCAGGGCGTAGAGTTTGTCCTTTTCCGGCTCGTATTCCTTGAAGGGTACGCCCTGGGTGTTGATGATGATGTCCGCCAGGTTTTCTATGGTCACGATGGCCAGGGGTTCCTGTTCTTCTATTCTTATATCCAGGCCGGTGAACAGGTCCCGGCGCACCGTGGCCCTGGCCACCCAGGGGTGGGATACAAGCTGCCGTTCCACCGCTGCCAGATGGATTTCAAACAGGTTGGCGGGCTGGTCCAGACCGGCCCGGGTGATCAGTTCGTCCCGGGTCACCCGGTTGAGGCCTTCGATATGGATATTCTGGATGGTAAAGAAGGGGCTCTGGACCACGGCGTCATGGGCCCAGATCGCTGCCAGGCTCATGGCGGCTACGACGAACACCGGGACAATGATCCGGAAAAAGGAGAGTCCTTTGCGGCTGCCGGACGCTTTTTGTTTTCCGTCAGCTGCGGTTTTCGCGGACTCCGGCTTATACCGATTCTGTTTTACACGTTTAGTCACCAATGGTCTTCACCTCTGCTTCAAGTTTGATATTGAATTTCTCAAACACACGTTCCTGTACGTTTGCTGCCAGGGTGGTGATATCGCTGCAATCCGCATTATCGTGGTTGATGATAAAATTGGCGTGCAGGTCAGATACCATGGCTCCCCCGTATGTGGTCCCCTTTAATCCGGCCTGTTCGATGAGTAGGCCTGCCGGTTTGTCCGGGGACGGATTTTTGAAAAAGCAGCCGCCGCTGGCTTTGGACACCGGCTGGCTGGTATTTTTTGCCTTCAGGTTGGTTTCGAATGCTGCCTTCACCCGGTCTGCGGCCGCCGGAGTCAATTGCAATGTGGCACTGAGAATGATGCGCCCGCCCAGGTCCAGAGATCTATAGGAGAAGTTGAGATCCCCCGCATTCAGTGTGTTTATCTCCAGAGTGTCGGGATTGAGAATGTCAACCGAACCGACAATCGCCGCCATGTCACTGCCGTGGGAGCCTGCGTTCATCATGATGGCCCCACCCAGTGTACCCGGGATGCCGGCTGCCCATTCAAGCCCGGCATATCCTTTTTCTGCGGACATCCGGCACAGCTTGCCCAGTTTTTCACCGGCCATGGCCGTAAGACGGATCTGGTCTTTTTTTGCCGCAAACTCCGGGGTGGTTTTAAGCCCTGTCAGCACAATGACAAGCCCCCGTATCCCTGAGTCCGTCACCAGGGTGTTGGTGCCGCCGCCCAGAACCGTTACCGGTACCCGGGCTGTCCGGGCGGTTTTCAAAAGAGCGACCAGCGTATCCACGCGTTCCGGTATCGCCAGGACATCTGCGGGGCCGCCCACCCTGAAACTGGTATACCGGCTTAAGGAAACATTGAACGATACGTCAAATCCCTTGAACGTATTGGTATGTCCGGCGTTTTCGGTCATCGTTCCTATAAAATCTCCACCAGTTTTTCACCCAGGGTATAGACATCCCCTGCCCCGAGGGTCAGGACCATGTCGCCTTCCTTGGCCTTATGGGTGATCATGGACAGGGCCTGGGTAAAATCCGGGGCAAAGTCCACCTCTTTATGGCCGTGGGACCGGATACCTTCCACCAGGCTTTGGGCATCCACCCCCGGAATCGGTTCCTCTGATGCCGCATAAATAGGCAGCACCATGAGGATGTCCGACTGGTAAAAGGACCGGGTGAACTCCTGGAATAAGCCTTGGGTCCGTGTATACCTGTGGGGCTGGAACACGACGATCAGACGCTTGTCCGGGTAGCTTTCCCGCACTGCCGTCAGGGTGGCCAGGATTTCGGTCGGATGATGGCCGTAGTCATCCATTACCGTGATACCTTTCTTTTCTCCCTTGATTTCCAGGCGGCGTTTCACCCCTTTAATTTTTTCAAGGGCTTCCTTGATGGTGTCAAAGGGGATGTTCAGTTCAATGCCCACCGCAATGCCTGCCATGGCGTTGAGGATGTTGTGCTGGCCGCCGATATTCAGCAGGATCTCTCCTAAGTCTTCATCGTTTTTCGCAACGGAGAAACGGCTTTTTCCGTTTTCAAACCGGACGTGCCTGGCCTGGAGGTCGGACTGGGCGGACATGCCGTAGGTGGTATGGCGTACATTTATCTTTGGCATAATATCCTGGATGTGTTCGTTGTCCAGACAGAGAACCGCCAGGCCGTAAAAGGGAATGGAATTGATGAACCGGACGAACTTATCCTTGATGTCATCGATATCCTTATAATAATCCAGGTGCTCCAGATCGATGTTGGTCACGGCGGCAATGGCCGGCGCGTACTTCAGAAAGGAGCCGTCACTCTCATCGGCTTCCGCCACGATAAATTCCCCGCTGCCGTGCAGCGCGTTGGTGTCCAGGCCCTGGAGGAGGCCGCCGATGATCACCGTGGGGTCCAGCCCCGCCGTATTCAGGATCTGTGAGATCATGGAGGTGGTGGAGGTCTTTCCGTGGGCGCCGGAAACGGCGATGGAGTATTTGATCCGCATCAGTTCCGCCAGCATTTCAGCCCTTGGGATGATGGGCAGTCCCAGTTCTTTTGCCCGCACAACTTCAGGGTTTTCCGCTGCAATGGCGGATGAGGTGACCACCACGTTGACGTCCCGGATGTTTTCCTTGGCATGGCCCTGGAAAACCTTTGCGCCTTTTCCTTGGAGGCGTTCGGTGATATGGGAGAGTTTGAGATCAGAGCCTGAGACCGTATACCCCAGGTTCAGCAGCAGTTCCGCAATCCCGCTCATGCCGATGCCGCCGATGCCGACAAAGTGAATATGATAGTTGGGCTGGTACACTTAATTTCCTCCTTTAAGGGCATCGTGTTCGCGTTCGAGTATATGTGAGGCCACGGCGTTTGCACCGTGTGGCATGGCCGTTTTCTTCATGGCTGCGGCCATGGCCTGCCTTTTTTCAGGGTTGTTTTTAAGATCGGTGATCAACTCGCATAAAAGGTCTCCGGTCAGTTCTTTATCCGCCACCATCAGGGCAGCTCCTCTGTCCGTCAGGTTTTTTGCGTTGGCTGTCTGGTGATCGTCCGCCGCATAGGGAAAGGGGATCAGGATAGCCGGCTTCCCTTTGATGGCAAGTTCGGTGAGGGTGCCGGCTCCTGCCCGGGCCACCACCAGATCCGCCCTATCCTGGATGGCGGGCATGTCATGGAAGAAGGCCCCGGCGGTGACGGGCAGGTTCTTATTCTTGTAAAATTTGGTCATCTCATCTTCACTGTGTTTGCCGGTCTGGTGGATGAAACGGATTCCCTCTATGTGTTCCAGTTTTTCCACTGCGTCGGTGAAGGCTTTGTTGATGGACGCCGCACCCTGGCTGCCGCCGGTAACCAAAACCAGGAAATCATCCGGATTTACATTCGCAAGTGTTGCGGAAGGCGCCTTTTCATTTGAGATTTCCGGCTGTCTGGTGGGATTTCCCACCCAGAACGTCTTGTGGTTTAAAGGCAGCCCCCTGGTGTGTTCAAAGGTCAGGAAAACGGTGTCTGCGATCCGTGCCAGCATCCGGTTTGTCATGCCGGGGATGGCGTTCTGCTCCTGAATGGCGGTCCTGCGTCCAAGTATCCTTCCGGCCAGCACCAGGGCAAAGGAGGAAAATCCGCCCACGCCAAGGATAAAGTCTGCCCTGAACCGAACCAGGATATACAGGGCCTGCAGGAGGCTTACGCCTACAAGGGCTGCGGACCAGGCTTTGTTTAACATGCTGCCGCCCTTGATGGGGCGGGATATGATGGTTCTGTGGTCGAATCCATACCTTCTAAGCGTATTGACTTCAAAGGGGGCATCGGTTCCAACAAAGAGGATACGGGTGCCCGGTTCCAGTTTTTCCAGGGCCTGGGCCACGGCGATCCCCGGGAAGAGATGGCCGCCGGTTTTTCCACCGGCGATGATGACGTGTTTGCCTGTCCGGTTATCTGTCATGTTTCACCGAAGCCCCTATGTTCATGAGTATTCCCATGGCCGCCATGTTGATGACCAGTGATGTGCCGCCGTAGCTGATGAAAGGCAGTGTCAGCCCCTTTGTTGGCAGGACCCCCAACGCCACACCCGTGTTGATGATCACTTGCACCCCGATGTAGAGGGTGAGTCCCGCCGCGGTGATGGCGCCGAACATGGTATCCGCCCGTTTGGCGATCTGGGTGCCGGAAATCAAAATAATGCTGTACAGTCCCAGGATGGCCGCCACCCCGATCAGTCCCAGTTCTTCCCCGATAATGGAGAATATGAAGTCGGTATGGGGTTCGGGCAGGTAGTGCATCTTCTGCATGCCAAGCCCGATGCCTTTGCCGGTCAGCCCGCCTGAACCGAATGCTTTCAGGGAGTTCGTGATCTGGTATCCCGTGTTGTAGGGATCTTCCCAGGGGTTCAGAAAGGTCATGATCCTGAGCATCCGGTATTCCACCTTGAAGATCAGGAAGTAGACGATGGGGATGATCAGGGGCAGGGGGCTGAGCAGGTGCAGGAACCTGACCCCGGCAACGAACATCATGCCCCAGCAGATCAGTCCCATGACAACGATGGTCCCGAAGTCCGGCTGCTTGATGATGAGCCCTGCAAACACCCCGAAAACGATGATGTGGGGTAAAAATCCCACGGTGAATTTTCCGATCATCTCCTGTTTTTTGGACAGGGAGTATGCCATGAACAGGATCAGGGCCAGTTTTGCAAATTCCGCGGGCTGAAAGGTGATCCCGCCTAAAGAGATCCAGCGGTAGGCACCGCCGGCCTTTACATTCAGGGCCGGTACAAGGACTGCTATCAGCAGGCCGACTGCGGCCAGCAGGATGATGTAGGCCAGACTCTTGTAAAGCTTGTAAGGAAAGGAGGCGGCCACGAACATGATACACAGTGCAATGCCAAGGAAAATGGACTGCCGCTTCATATAGTAGAAAAGGGTGTTGTGGTCTTCCATGCTGATGGCGGAGGAGGCTGAGTAAACCATGACAATGCCGATGCCGGCCAGGAGCAATACGGGAAACAAAATGGACTTTATGCTGAAAAAAGGATGCAGGCGCTTGGGCGGTACCGCTTTTGTTTTTTGCGCGCGGGCTTGGGCCCCAGTTGTCTTAGCTGACATGGGCTGCCTCCTTTCCCTTACCTAAATTGTTGACGAGGGTTGTAAAATCATCCCCCCGGGCCTCATAGTTGGCGTACATGTCAAAGCTGGCACAGGCCGGGCTCAGCAGGACGATGTCCCCCGGGGAGCCTGCATCCTGGGCCCGGGTTATGGCTTGGGCCATGGTGCTGCAGGGGATCACGTGGCAGACCGTTTCAAAGGTTTTTATAATGTTGTCGCTGGCCTCGCCGATGGCCAGGATGAGTTTCACCCGGGGTTTAACCGCATCGATGAGCTGGGTGAAATCGGTATGTTTTTCCCTGCCCCCGAGAATCAGGATGGTCTCCGCTTCAAAGGCGGCCAGTGCCCGGACCACCGCGTCCGTGTTCGTAGCCTTGGAGTCGTTGTAGTAGCGGACACCGTCGATCTCTCGGACAAAGGCGGTGCGGTGGGGCAGGGCGGTGAAACTTGCCAGGGCGTCTTTGATACCTGCCATGGTGCCGCCGGCGGCCAGGACGGCCAGGGCTGCCGCTGCAATGTTTTCCCGGTTATGATCTCCGGGCAGGCCTTTGAGGGCGGCGGTGGGAATGGTATCTTGCGTACCTTCGGTGCGGATGCGGATGTTCTGGCCGTCGATCCAGGCACCGGTGGTCAATTCTGCACCGGATGCAAACTCCAGCACCGCAGATGCCAGTTTGTCCTTACCGATAGAGGTGCCCGGCAGATTCCGATTAAGTACGGCCGTATCGTTTCCGGCCTGACGGGCAAAGAGGCTCCATTTGGAGGCAATGTATGCCCTGTAGTCCGGGTAGCGGTCCAGGTGGTCTTCGGAGATGTTCAGCAGCACCCCCACATCCGGCTTGAACTCTTCTGCCAGATCCAGCTGGAAGCTTGAAATTTCCGCCACCACAAGATCTTTTCTTTGATCGGCCATCAGGTATTCCACCAGCGGGGTGCCGATGTTTCCGCAGACAAAGCAGGAGAGCCCGGAGGCCTGGGCCATCTCTGCGGCCAACGTCGTTGTGGTGGTTTTGCCGTTGGTACCGGTGATGGCCAGCACTTTTGTGGTGTTGTGCGCCGCAAAGATATCCAGTTCTCCCTGTATCTTCACACCTTTTTCAACAGCCTTTTTAATGTATGGCATGGTCAGGGGGATACCGGGGCTGGGAATGATGCGCGCGGCCCGGTCAAAAACATCCTGGTCGTGGCTGCCGATCCGGACGGTGACACCCAGCGCCTCAAGAGCCGCGGCTTCATCTGTCCGGTTGGGATCGATATCCGTGGCAACCACCCGGCGGCCAATGGAACGCAGGAACCGGGCCATGGAGACCCCGGACCGTCCGAGTCCGACCACCAGATCGTATGTCATTTCTTCCTGATTCATTACCTTGGCCATTCGTTTATAACCATTACCTGATCTTGAGTGTACTCAATGAAATCAGCGCCAGGATGATGGAGATGATCCAGAACCTGACAATGACTTTTGATTCGTGCCAGCCCTTCAGCTCGAAATGATGGTGAAGGGGGGCCATTCTAAATACCCGTTTGCCCTTGGTCATTTTAAAGTAAGATACCTGTATGATGACGGAGAGGGCTTCCATGACAAAAAGGCCGCCCACGATGAGCAGCATAATTTCCTGTTTGGTGGCAACGGCGACGGTGCCAAGAATCGCCCCTAAGGGAATGGAGCCTGCATCCCCCATAAATACCTGTGCCGGGTGGGCGTTAAACCAGAGGAATCCCAAGCCCGCTCCTGCAAGAATCCCGCAGACCACTGATATTTCCCCTGCCGCCGGGATGTGACGGAAATGCAGGTACTCTGCAAACAGGGTGTGGCCCGTCACATAGGCAAAGAGCATGTAGGTGACCGAAGCGATGATATAGGGTCCGATGGCCAGGCCATCCAGGCCGTCGGTAAGGTTGACGGCATTGGAGGTCCCCACGATCACCAGGCAGGCAAAGGGGATATAAAGGATGCCAAGGTCCGGTGAGACGCCTTTGAAAAAAGGAATGGTAAGGGTGGTGTCAAAGTCCGGGCTCATATAGATCAGATAAGCGATGATAAGGCCGAACAATACCTGGATGGCAAATTTCCCCTTTGCCGTAAATCCCATATTCCTCTTTTTTACCTGCATGATATAGTCGTCAAAAAAACCGATAAACCCGAACAAGAGAACTGTGAGCAGCAGGATGGTCACATAGTGGTTGGTCAGGTTTCCCCACAGCAGGGTGGCCGTAAAGATTGAAAAGAGAATCAGAATTCCCCCCATGGTGGGAGTGCCCTGCTTGCCCATATGAGACTGCGGCCCGTCGGTCTGGATGATCTGGCCGATCTGCATGAGCTGCAGCCGGCGGATGACGTAAGGCCCCATGAAAAAGCAAATCAGAAACGCCGTGAGCCCGCCGTAAATGGTCCGGAAGGTAATATACCGGAAAATATTCAGGGCGTTGAAGTGTTCATGCAGGGGGTATAGGAACTCGTAAAACATGAATTAGACCTTTCCGTCTCTTTTTGTCTTTTTCGTTTCTGATTTTTTTTCATTTAGTTTTTCTTCGATAAGGGGAATCAGGGTTTCCATGGCCATACCCCTTGAGCCCTTGAGCAGCAGCCATTGCTGGGAGGCAAGCCGGTCTGCCAGATCTGCTGCAATCTCTTCTTTGGTGCCGTGAAGTATCCGGTCTTCGGGATAGCCTGCCTCAACCGCCCCGGTTTTCAGGTGGGCGGTCTGGGTACCGAAGAGGTAGAGTTTTGCCGGCCGGGTTTCTGCCGCAAGCCGCCCCATGTCCCGGTGGAGCTGATCGGAATCCGGCCCCAGTTCCAGCATGTCGCCTAAAGCGGCGAGGCCGTTGTCGATGCCTGCCATGCGGCTCAGGGTTTTAAGGGCCTGGCCCATGGATGCCGGGTTGGCGTTGTAGGTGTCATCAATGAGATGGGTGCCGTCGGAAAGTTTCCCTAAGTTCATGCGGCCCTTCACCGGGGTAAACCGGGAAAGCCCTGTTCGGATATCTTCGTAGCCGATGCCTGCGGCCCTTGCTGCGGCTGCGGCTGCCGCCGCGTTGTTGGCCATGAAAAGGGCCGGGGTGTTGATGGTAACCGTTTCACCCCTGTCCCCTTCCCTAATAGAGAAGGTCAGTCCCCTGCCGGAGGTGGTGATGTCTTCAATACGGATGTCCGCATCTGCATTGCTGCCGAAGGTGCGGAGGTTCGTGATGGCAGGGTTGGACCGGGCAAGTTCTTCCATGATGGTCCGGCGCGGATCATCGGCAAAGATCAGGGCGGTACCGCCTTCTTTTACCCCTTCAAAGATTTCCGATTTGGCCCGGGCCACGTTATCGGCGGTTTTAAGGCCTTCCAGATGTGCCCCTGAGGTGTTGGTGACCAGGGCAATATCCGGACGGGCAATGGCCGTCAGCCGTGAGAGTTCACCAAAGTGGTTCATGCCCATCTCAATGACGGCCCATTGATGGACCGGGGCCAGTTTCAACAGGGTCTGCGGCATGCCGATCTCATTGTTGAAGTTGCCTTGGGTGGCCAGGGTATCGAATCGCGTGGTAAATATTTCCCGGGCCATCTTCCGGGTGGTGGTTTTCCCATTTGAACCGGTAATGGCCACCAGGCGGACACCTGTGCGGTCTTTATGGAATGCGGCCAGCTTTCCCAGGGCCGCCAGGGTATCGTTGGTTTCAAAAATCAGAATCTTGTTCTTGATGATCCTGTTTTTGGTCAGTCCGTCCAGGGTTCCCAGGAAACCGGTTTTAACCACAAAGGCCCGGATGCCCTTGTCTATCAGATTCGGCACAAAGTCATGGCCGTTGAAATTTTCCCCTTCAAGGGCCAGGAAAACCATGTCCGGTTCGATGGTTCTGGAGTCGGTGCCGATGGTGGTGAACCGGAGTTTTTCATCTTCTGCCGGTACTTTGGAAGTCGTGTCCAGTGCCTGGGCAAGATCCGTCACAGACCAGTCCGTGGGGGTGAGCAGGCGGTTGCAGGCCTGCTCCAGGTGTTCCATGTCATCGAAGTGGATGGTGCCGTTGTTGGTGATCTGGTAGGTCTCATGGCCCTTGCCGGCGGCCACGATGATATCCTGGGGGCCGGAGATCCGGACCGCCAGGTCCAGAGCCTTTGCCCGGTCCACCTCGCGGATGTATCCGGTTTGACCTGCTTTAATTGTCTCCGGGTCCAGTTCGGCAATTGCGTCTTCACGGATGCCTGTGATGATGTCATCCACAATGGCATCCGGATCTTCGGTTCTGGGGTTATCCGAGGTGACAATGGCAATGTCTGAATAGTGGCAGGCAAACTTGCCCATGGGGGCGCGTTTGGTCTTGTCCTGGTCGCCGCCGCAGCCAAACACGGTGATGAGCCTTGCCGGTGCCCTGCCGGACAGGGTCCGGAGGATGGATGCCAGTGCGTCCGGCGTATGGGCATAATCAACAAATATGTGGCGGTTCAGGGGGGTGTCCAGTTTTTCCAGACGTCCGGGTACCCGGGTGAGCCTGTCGATGCCCCGGACAATCTCGTCCGGTGCCAACCCCAGGGCAAACGCTGCACCTGCGGCACAGAGGATGTTTTCCAGGTTAAACCGGCCGGTAAGGGCAGAGTTCAACTGCAGGCGTGCGCCTTTAAAATCCAGGGTGCCGCAAAGACCTGTGATGTCATCTTTTATCCCGGTGGCCGTGATATCTGTTTTTTCTGTGTGGCTGACCCTTATCACAGGTGTTTCAAGGGTGTCTGCCAGCCGTTTCCCGTATCCGTCATCCACATTGATGACGGAAGGGGTCTTCGGTCCGAGATAGTCGGTGAACAGCCGCTGCTTGCTGCCGAAGTATTCCTCCATGGTGTTGTGGTAATCCAGGTGGTCCTGGGAGAGGTTGGTGAACACTGCGGCATCAAATTCGCAGCCGTCCACCCGGAACTGGTCCAGGCTGTGGGAGGAGACTTCCATGAGCACATGGGAAACTCCCGCAGCTTTCATTTCAGACAATGTGCGCTGCAGGGAAACGGCATCCGGTGTGGTGATGGGGTTATCCAGGGTTTTGCCGGGATACCGGATGTTGACGGTGCCGATGACCCCGACCGCCTGTCCTGCGGCTTTAAAAATACTTTCCAGTATCCATGTGATGGTTGTTTTTCCGTTGGTGCCGGTGATGCCCACCAGGGTCAATTCTTTGGACGGATGGCCGTAGAAGGTGGATGCGATGGCTGCCGTGGCCTTGCGGCTGTCCGTTACCAGGATGATTCTTTTTGCATCTTCTGCAGCGAGATCGCAAGGTATATGCTCTGCGATGACCGCTGCAGCACCTTTTTCAAGGCTTTGCCGGATGTAGGAATGGCCGTCGGCCGCATGGCCTGTCACGGCGATGAAAAGGGAACCTGAAGCAACTTGCCGGGAATCACAGGTGACCGAGGTAATTTCGGCGGTTTTTAACCTTTCCGGAATACCGGAACCGTTCTTTGCCATGGGGACATCGTTGATCAGATCTGCAACTATCATTGATTGTCCTCCTTTGTCAGGGCCGCAATCATGGCATTGGTTTTTTCCGGCGGAATACTCAGGTAGTTAAATGATTTGCTCATAATGGTCTTGAATGCCGGGGCGGCCACAACGCCGCCGTAATGGTTGGGCCTGGGTTCGTCCACCACCACCAGGATGGCAAGCTTCGGATCTTTCAGGGGGGCGAATCCGCCGAAGGCGGCAATGTATTTTCCCCTGGCATACCCTTTTTTCCCGGCTTCGGTTTTCTGGGCCGTACTGGTTTTGCCGCATACCGTATAGCCGTCCATGGCGGCCTGGGTCCCGGTGCCTTCCTCCTGGACCACCTGGTGCATCATGTCCTTCACCAGTGTGGCGGTTTTCGGGGAAACCACCTGGCGGACGATCACCGGATCAAACCGTTCAAGCTCCCTGCCGGTGTTGGACAGGATTTTTTTGATCAGCATGGGCTGCATCAGGCGGCCGTCATTGGCAATGGCGGAAATGGCGGATATGAGCTGCACCCCTGTGGTGGAAATCCCCTGGCCGAATGAGATGGCTCCGGTATCAATCTTGGACCACTTCCTGGAAGGCAGCAGGGTGCCGCTGCTCTCCCCTGGGCTGCCCACCCGGGTTTTCTGTCCGAAACCGAATGCGGCCAGATACTGATGCAGGGCTTTTTTCCCAATGGTTTCCGTAATTTTGGCAGCACCGATATTGGAGGAAAACTGGACGATTTTCGACAGGGTCAGCCAGCCCTCCGGATGGGTGTCGTGGATGGTATATCCGCCGATCCGGTACTTCCCGTTTTCACAGAAGAAAATGGATTTGGGGGCTATCCCGGTTTCGATGGCTGCGGCCACGGTGAATATTTTCATGATGGAACCGGGTTCAAATGCATCTGTCACCGCCCGGTTCCGGAACTTGTCCCGGCTGAACCCCCCATAATTGTTGGGGTTGAATTCCGGATAGTGGGCCACGGCCAAAAGCTCTCCTGTGGAAGGCCGCATCACCAGGGCCATCCCTGATTTTGCCTTGTGGGCCTTTACGGTGTCCGCCAGGGTCCGCTCCGAAAGAAACTGGATTTTTTTATCAATGGTCAGCACCAGGGTGTTGCCCCGCAGCTCTTCGCGTTTATCCTTATCGATGTCAAGTATTCTGCCGTTGCCGTCCCGGGTGACTTCCATCTGCACCCGGCTGCCTTCGAGCACGGCATTGTATTTGTATTCCAGCCCTTCCAATCCCCGGTCTTCATTGCCGGTGAAGCCGATGACCTGGGCGGCCAGACCCCGGTTGGGATAGAACCGCTTGGAGTCGTCTTTGAGATATATGCCCTTGAGATTCAGCGCTCTGACGGCGCTGGCCTGGTCCGGGGAAACCCGCTGGGCCAGCATCACGTATCTGCTGTCCTTGGAGAGTTTTTTTGTCAGTTCGTTTTTCGGGACATTGAGGATCTTTGACAGTTTTTCGGCCGTCACCGACGCCTTGGGCACCTGCTTGGGGTCTGCCGTGATGTTGGGGGCGTCAATGCTGGTGCCCAGTTTGTTTAAGTTCCGGTCCAGGATCTGGCCCCGGTCCCCCTGGATGGTCAGGCGTTTGGCATAGGCCTGTTGGGCCTTTTGGCTCAGGTCATCGGCCTCGAAGATCTGAACCTCAAAAGATTTGGCTACCAAAAGTCCCACACAAAGAATGAGGAAGACCTGAACAACCGCCACCCGCCGTCCCAACCGTTTTCTGATATCGGTGTCCATCAGTTGGGCTCCCCTGGCAGGTAAATGGTGCGGGTAAAGGTCTCCGAGGTCAGTCCCAGGCGGGATCTGGCAATCCGGGTGATCCGGGCGTCTGATTTGAGGCGGTCACGCTCAAGGTGCAGGGCTTTGCGGTAGGAGATCATCTTCTGGATGCCGGCCTGGGCATTGGAGATCCGCAGCATGGTCTGGGTGGATTCCGTCCGCACCCAGGTGTGGACCAGCAGTTCACAAACCAGCACAAGGATGAGCGCCAGCCATCTTAAGCCTTTTCTGCGCTGTACGGGAATGTGAGTGCGTTCTTTCATTTATAGTTCCATCATCTTTTCGGTTCGGTCTTGCAGCAACGCGGTCTTCCGCGTGTGGTCTATACGCGCTGGGCAACCCGGAGTTTGGCGCTTCTGGCCATGGGGTTGGCTTTGACTTCCTCAGGCCCGGCAACAACTGGCTTCCGGGTGATGACCTTCATTGTCGTTACAAATCCGCACAGGCATTGGGGCAATGCCTTGGGGCAGGTGCACCCGTTTTCAAAGCTGCGCAGGCTTTGTTTGACAATCCGGTCTTCCAGAGAATGAAAAGAGATGATGGAGATACGTCCGCCGGGCTTCAGCATATCCGGTATCCGGGACATAAAGGTCTCCAGACGTTCCAGTTCCTGGTTCACGGCAATACGCAAGGCCTGAAACACCCGGGTGGCCGGGTGGATCTTCTGGGCGGCACGGGATTTCCCGGGAATCGCCCCTGCCACCAGGTCTGCCAGCTCACCGCTGGTTGTCACCGGGGCATCAGCCCTTGCTTTGACTATCCGTGCGGCCACCCTGCGGGAGAACCGCTCTTCTCCGTATTTAAAGAAGATGTCAGCCAATTGTTTTTCCGTGTAGGTATTCACCATCTCTTCCGCTGTTAAGGTATTGCGGATGTCCATCCGCATATCAAGGGGTTCATTTTTCTGGAAACTAAAACCCCGTTTGCTCTGTGTCAGCTGGTTGAGTGAAAAGCCCAGGTCAAGGAGTATACTGTCCACCCCGGTGATGCCGCTGTCGGCAAGGATGCGGGGCAGGTCGCTGAAGTTGTTGTGATACAGCCGGACATTATCCTGATAGGAATGGAGTACTTTTTTTGCGTTGGCTATGGCATCGTTGTCCTGATCAATGCCGATGAGGATGCCGCCGGGCAAAATGGCCCTGACGGTTGAAAGGGCATGGCCGGCACCGCCAAGGGTGCAGTCCACACATAGATCCCCGGGGCTTAAATTCTGGTAGTCATGCACCTCCTTTGGCATGACTGAAATATGTTCAAAAGCCATATTTACAACCCTAGGGAAGCAATTTCCTCTCTTACTTCCTCTTTTTCAAGTTCCTGCTCCATCTTGAGGTTTTCCTGATCCCATTTTTCTCTGGACCATATTTCAAACCGGTCCAGCACACCCACAAGAACGATGTCCTTTTCTATCCCTGCGTATTCCCTCAGGCTCTGGGGGATGAGAATCCTGTCCTGCTTGTCGCATTTAAGCGGACTGGCATTCCCCAGAAAGAACCGTTTGAACCGTTCCATGGCAGCACTTTTTGCTGCCCGGATTCTCTGTTCAAGGCTCTTCCACTCGCTGAAGGTGTAGGCATAAATACAGCCGTCCTTGATTGAGACCACGACCCCGTATTCATCATCGGCCTTCAGGACGTTCCGGAACCGTGCCGGAATGATTATCCTGCCCTTTGGGTCGATTGTATGAAAGGAGCTTGATCGAAACACTTATCCTCAGCCTCAGTAAAAATTTACCTCCACTTTCCACCACCTTACGACACACTTTTACGAAATTCTGCGCGTAAGTCAAGGATTAAATTAATATTTTCAAAAAAGTAATCTGTGAAACTATTGTCAATAAAGGATGTTTGGATTTTATGCGTAAAATGGACCAAAGTGGAGAAACAGGTGGGGGAAAGTGGTGTGTATGTGGCGGTTTTGAATCCGGCTTAATGAAATCAATGGGTTATCATGTGGATGCCGCAGCCGGCGTGTAAAAGTGGTGGGGTGGTGGATGATCGTGGAGGTGCTGGGGAGGACCGTGGGTGGAACGTTATTTAAGAGGGGAAATGCCGGTGATTAAAGCGGCCTGCAACGCCCCTTGGAACGGGGTGGCAATGCCGGAAACGGCAGGAAACCTTCAGGGGGGGGGCAGGCCGGGGGCTAATCAAGAAATCTATCTATGGTATCTTTGAGTTCTGCCAGCCGGAAGGGTTTGGCAATGATGCCTTTGAGTCCGTAGGCCTTGTAATCGGCCATTACCGGGTCATTGGAGTATCCGGAAGAGACCAGGATGCGGGCATCCGGATCCAGGGACAGGATTTCGGTGGCCGCCTCTTTGCCCCCTTTTCCGCCGGGGATGGTGAGGTCCATAATCACCAGGTGATAGGTGTCTCCATCTTCCATGGCCCTTTGGTATTCTGTCACTGCCTCTTCTCCGTCGGCAGTAAGGGCTACGGTATGGCCGAATTTCTCAAGCATTTTTTTGCTGATGCTGCGGATGTGTTCTTCATCGTCCATTACCAGAATATTTGCGCCGCCTTCTCTGTTTGTCTGCTGTGTGTTCATGATTCCCTCCTTGGACATTTCCGGCGGTTCCGCCGGCAGATAATAAACCCTTATAATTGTACCTGAACCCCGTTGTGATGCAACACAAATATGTCCCCGGTGCCGTTTGACAATGGAATTGCAGATGGAAAGGCCCATTCTGTTCAGGGGTCACGTCTCATATTTTGGTTGGCAAGAATTTTATCGATCATGTCATCGGTCAGGTCGAGATTAAAAAAACGATGATAAAAATTACGAATTTCAGCCTTCAGATCAATATGCTCGAAACGCTGCGGATATACTTTTTGGGCAGTCCAGAGGATTGCCAGCGGGGTTTCAAGACCGCCGGGATGTCCCCATCTGGAAATCCCGACGGGAATGGGAAATACTTTTTTTTGGTTAACGGCCTTGATGGGGGCCCATTTTTGATCGGTGAGGATTTCATGGTCCACCCCGTCTTCGTTGACGATTATCACATCCGGGTTCCACAGGATGATCTGTTCAATATCGGCAAAATACTTCCCCCCCCGGGCCTGCAGCCTTGATTCCACTGAAACATTTATCACTCCGGCAGCTTTGGTCCAGTCGGCCTCAAGCGTTCCCGGAGCGTCGGTACGCGTCGGTTCGTTGGAAGAGTGATAGATCCTTATCCGCTCTTTTTGTCCGATATGATCCGTCACCTGTTTGACCCGGGATATGACGTTTCGATAGTATTGTGTATACGCTTTGGCTTTATTCGTTTTACCGACAGCCTTTCCGATTTGTTCGATAATGGTCATTTGCTGGGCCATACTCCGGTAGCCGGCAATAAAATAGGGCAGGTTGAACTGTTCCAGTTTCTTGATTTCAGACGCAATGGTGGCTGTATCGGGTTTTAAAAAGACGATATCCGGCCGTGTTTTTAACAAGGCCTCAATATGGATCACTCCCCCTCGGGCCGGCACCGGTGTGTTTCTGATTTCCGGTTGGATCCGGTTTAAGAGTACATCTTTTTTCAATCCGTTTACAATGGCCACCATATCCCCGCCTCGGCCGAGCATGGTCACAACATGACCTGTGAACGCATACAGGCAGGCAATTCGCTCCGGAGCGTTTTCAAGGAGAACCCGTCTGCCGGCAGAGTCGGTCACATGGAACGGTTCGCAGTATGCTTTGGGTATAAAAAATAAGGCAGTGAATAGAAGACGAATTGCAACGCTTTTAGCATACCTTTTAAAATGTACATATTGCATCATCTATGCTTCCTTTGTGGTTGAGATCGGAAATATCTGTTTTATTTTTCCGGTTTTTTGTGTGTTGTACTCCATGATGCACGTGTCAACGCCGTAGTATCTTCTCAGGTTTTCCCAGGTAAGGGCATCAGACGGTGAGCCTTCCATATGAAGTTGCTCGCGATGAAGAAACCCAACTTCGATATCCAGACCCTGATTTTCAAGGAAAAAGGCGTGATTGGGAAAATGGGTGGCCATGATCAGGGTTTTGCCTTGGTTCCTTATTAATCGGACAATGGTTTCAAGAACGGTGATTTCATGCTTGAAGTCCAAGTGGGCTGTGGGTTCGTCCATTACAATAATGGGTGTATCCTGCACCAGTGCCCGAATGATCATCACCAACTGGGTTTCACCACCGCTTAACCGGGTGTAGTCCCTATGGGCCAGGTGGGACAGATTGAACTGTGCCAGGGTGGCGTCAACAATCCGAAGGTCTTTGGGGCCTGGTGATCCAAATGTATGGGTATAGGCTGACCTTCCCATTAGAAGTACATCCCTGACTGAAAAAGAAAAGTGTTTTGCGTGGTTCTGCGGTACAAAAGCCAGAACTCTTGCGATCTGTCCCGGGGACAGATGCCTGATATCTTTTCCATTTATATAAATACTGCCGTGGGTCAACCTGTGGATGCCCAGCAGGGCGTCCATGAGTGTGGTTTTACCGCTTCCGTTGGGCCCCAGAATGCAAAGGGTGCTTCCCGGATGGACCTCCAGCGTGATATTTTTAAATATAGACGTATCCCCATAGGAGAAACCGGCGTTATTTAGAGTCAGCGATGTCATAGTTACCATTGGCGGCCTTTGGTTTTTTTCAGCAGGTAGATGAAAAAAGGTCCGCCCAAAATGGAGGTTAAAATTCCCAGAGGCATTTCACTGCTGGTCAAAAGCCGGCTGATGTCATCAACGATGATCAGAAAGCAAGCGCCAATGCTGATGCAGGCGGGTATCAGCCTGCGATTATCATTCCCGGTGAGCATGCGACCCATATGGGGTACCACAAGTCCAATCCATCCGATGACTCCGCTGACACAGACCGCTCCGGCTGTTGCCAAAGTGGCGCAGATGATCACAAAAAGCCGGTAGGCTTTAACGTTCAATCCCAGGGATTGGGCCTCCCGGTCTCCCATGGCAAGGACGTTGAGTTTCCATTTGACGGCAATAAGGCCGATAGTTCCGGCTATCATGGGAATTCCTGCCACCAGGATATGGGTATAATCAGCGCGTGACAGGCTTCCCATAAGCCAGAAAACGATGGCCGGCAACTCGTCCATCGGATCTGCCACGTATTTTAAAAAAGAAATTAAGGCTGAGAAAACAGAGCCCACAATAACACCGCCAAGAACAAGGGTGATGGATTGATTGGCAGAGGTAAACCGGCCGATGATAAAACACAGCAGTACTGCAATCAGGCCGAATCCGAAAGAAAAAGGGTACACCCAGAAAAAATGATCAAACAGGATCAGGGCCAGCGCCGCACCGAATCCTGCTCCGGAACTGACACCCAGCATGCCCGAACTCACTAATGGATTTCTGAACATCCCCTGAAAGGCTGCGCCACTGACAGATAAGCTGGCGCCCACCATTGCGCCCAAAATAATACGCGGCAGCCGGATATGAACAACGATGCCCAGATGCGTCGGATCTACGTTGTGGTTTAAAACAAGGCCAAAAAGAACGTTAAAGACGTTTTCGATCGTTAGTGGATATCGTCCAAAAAAGATTGATATGCCTGCCAGGAGTGCCGGGATGGTTACAAGAATAATGTAAAATCGGGTCAGGCGCATATAAAAACCGGTTTAACTGAAAATTGATAATAGCCGTGGTGTGGCTGGAAGGTGAAAAAGTTTTTAAAATCAATTTGGGCGCAGCGTTTTTGGTTGCCAGGGTTAATACTGTTTTGCTTCCTGTTTGGTCAGTGTCCTGAAAACCGGCTCCCCATTGATTCGGTTTTCGTTTTCCATCAGCACAATTACCTGTTTGCCGTTGACCCGCACGGTTTTGGTTTTTTCCGATCCGATACTAACATGGGTCTGACCGTTTACCGGTCGGTGGTCTGGGGTTACCAGATCTTCGATAAAATCGTACCCCATAAGCGTGTCAAGCGTGACGGTTTCGCCGGGAAGCCCTAAATGATACCATCCCCGATATCGCCCATCATTGCCGGACAGCCGCAGGCCTGCGCCTGCCAAGGCACCGACAACTCCCTGGCCGGTTCCGCCGTGTTCGGATAGATGAATATTCAGTTGTTGCGCCAGATCATAGGCAGAGCGCTTGGACAGTACCTCCCTTTTAGCAGACCTGCCATAGGCAATAAGCGAATTTTCATCCAGATTGCCATCCAGGGGGACGACACACAGGCCGGGATCAGATCCTTTTTGAGATCGTTCTTCCAGAAAGGCGGCCATGAAATCAATGAGATCACCGATATTATCTTGGGCGCAGACCAGCTCAAAACACATGGCAGAGTTATGGGAGGTATACGGCACATCTTCGTGGACAAATAATTGATGCCTGCTGATGGGGGAAATGATTCCCTGGCTATTTTGTGTGATCAGCTCTCCCAGTTCCTGGGCAAGCCATCCGGTGCCTTTGGTTCCGGGCATGTCCGTATCATCGATACATACCAGATGATTCATTGCATTGACCCTTTTGGGCTGTGGCGGGCCCGTTCGGTTGGCCCCGCCGTGATTTTTATATGAAAGAACCAAACAACCAGTTGGAATCTTTAATGGTTTGTTGTGGGCACACCGAATAACATTCATGGGCGGCCCATGGCCGTTATTGGAACCTGACCGTCAGGCCTGCAAAGGCAGATCTGCCTGGCTGGGGATATCCGTAGGATTCTTCATAGTCTTCATCAAAGAGGTTGTCCGCTCCGATAAACAGAGACAGGTTCTCTTTGTACACGTTTTGCTCAATCTTGAGATTCACGATCTGGTATTCCGAAATTTCACCCTGATCATAGGTGGAATTGTAAAGGTATTGTTTGCTGATATACATGTAATCGGCACTGATGGTCATGCCGAAACCAAATCGGTAGGACGCGTCCAGGACAAATTTATGTTCCGGCCGGTACTGCAGTTCGTCTTTCAAGGTGCCGTCTGATTTATCCTTGGCATCGAGCCAGGTATAGCTCGCTCCGATCCGGCCTTTGCCCAAAATTGATTTGTCGATGCGAATTTCCACGCCTTTGAACTCATACTCATCGTTGTTGGCAAACAGGTTGGTGTTATCGTCTTTTTCGATGTAATTTTGAACGTCACTGAAAAATACCAACAGATCGATCTCCATATCCCAGGGCAGCCTCTGGTTGATCCCGGCTTCATAGTTGTCGGCTTTTTCAGGTTTCAAAGTAGAGACACCGCTGTTTGAATCGTAAAGCTGGCGGATGGACGGGAACCTGATTTTTCTGGCATAAGAGGCACGAAGCGTTGTGCTGTCGGTGGCATCATAGCTTGTTCCGACCATGTAGGATATATCATCGTCATCACTGCCGACTTCTTTTTCATACCAGTGGCTGCTGAACCCTGCCACCAGATCAAGTTTGTTCACCGGGCTGATCCGGTATTCTATGGCTGTCGAGTATAATTGGGTTTCATATTCATTGTAATAATTAACTGCCGGATTATTATTTCTTTCAACTATGTCCAGGTCCGTGGTGTATTTATCTTCCTGGGCGGATGCGGATACCGCAAGGCTGCCTGCCGTATCGAAATCGAAATTGGTTTGCAGCGTACCCCCTTGGATATCGGTCTTGGTTTTATCCAGGTAAGAATTTTTTCTAACCATGGAATCGTAGTCTTCGTCATCATAACGGGCGTCGTCCTGTTCCTGGGTGTTGACAAAAATCCACCCCCTGAAGCTTAAAAGGCCTGCAGGATCATAATCAACTGAAAGCTGGCTGGAAAAAGTTTCGTAATCATCAACCCGGTCATATTTGGGATTTTTTCCGAAGGGGTCTGAATTGTCTTTGGTGCTGCCGGGAGTCCCGAATTCACCGCTGCCATGCCCCATGGTCAATCCCAGTTCAAGTTGTTTATTGACTTCGAATCCCATATTGCCGAAAAAATTGACTTTTTTATCGTCGCTGTTGTCTCTGAGGCCGCCGTCTTCATAGGTATTGGAATCATAGCTGTCAGACAACAGATAGCCTTTCTGGTGATTCTGACTGGCACCGGCGAAAAAATTGATCCGGTCTTTTCCACCGGAAAGATTTGCACGACTGTAGTGGTTGCCCCGTTCATCCATTTGAGCGGTGGCGTCGCCGTGAAGCCCGGATGTTCCCTGTTTGGTAACAATGTTGATTACACCGGCAAGGCCGCCCTGGCCGTAGAGCACAGAATGGGTGCCGTATGAAACCTTGATTTTTGAAATATTTTCCACAGGGATCAAATGGGGGTCAAACTGCTGGTCCCAGGTTGAGTTGAGCGGTATCCCGTTGAGCAGGATAATGGTATGCCGGCTTCTCAGGCCGCGGACATTTACCCGCGGGGTCCCCTTGCTGCCTTTGGAAATATCCAGGCCGGGAAGCAGTTCAAGTGCCTGGTCAAGAGACTGGATATTTTTCTGTGCGATATCATCTGCATTGATCTCATAGGTGGTATTGACTTTTTCTCCGGTTGCATTGCCAAGGACGACAACTTCACCCAGTGAATACACCTTTGTTGGAGCGGGCTTTTCTGCAAAGACTGCATTCAGGTTGAAGAAAATCAGAGCAAATATTGCCAACGTACAGATTTTTACAGGTTTCATGTCTGTGTGATCCGCCTTTGTTTTATAATAGTAGTAAGGTGATTGCATGGTTTTCAATCATCTTTGGTTTCTTTTGTCAATTATTAATATTTTATTGGATTATAAAGACAATAAATTACTATAAATAACAACCTTGCGTAGGTGCGACTGAAATAATGCAGGTCAGAAGATGCCTTCTTGTCGCAGACGGATGGCATTGGGAGGGGACGCAACGCTGTAAAGATGCCTGCTGTTTATGTCTGAAATTATTTTTTTTACATACGTTTAGGGCGTATAGTGCCAAAGTCTGGTAAGCTGATATATGGGTTTTGGTAAATAATCGTAATTTAGGGTTGTTTTTGAGGTCTGAAATCGTACCATCATTGACAATGTCGCTCAAAAGATTAATAAATTCCAAAAATCGGTATCATGTAACTGAATTGCCACTGAGGAGAAAGTAAGATAGAGACGGCCATAAATACCTTGGGAAAGCTAAATCTTTTCATTGCCATTATTCTTGGTTTATTTTCCACCCTGCTTGTCCAGCCGGTCTTTTCGAACCAGCGGATCGAAAAGGATACGGATCACGATGGAAAAACTGATCGTGTAATGATTTACAGTGATAAGGGGACGATCCAGACGGTTGAAATAGACACGGATCAGGACGGATGGCCCGAGCGGATTCAAGAATACGATCATGGGCTTATTAATGTGATAAAGCGGGATATGGATGACGATGGTTTCCGGGAGACGCGTGATTTTTTTGTGTCGGGAAAAAGAACAACGCAGCACCGTCTCGATGCAAGGGGCAATCTTGCCCAGATAACATGTTTTGACGCCCATGAAAAGGTGCTTGAGATCCGGAAGGATACAAATCATGATGCCCGTTTTGACACCTTTTACTATTTTGAAAACGGCGTCTTGAAACGTGTCACAAAAGATACCGATGGCAATGGCATTGTAAACATTCGAACCTTCTACCAGAATCAAAGGCCTGCCAGGCAGCAGGAAGATGGCGATGAAGACGGAGTCGTTGATCGTCTATTGATCTTTGACTCAAAGGGGCAGGTTGAAAAGATATCCAAAGACGCCTTTGAAAAGGATAAGTATCGGATAACGCAGTTTTTCGAAAATGGCGGTTTAAAAGAACAGCAAAAGGACCGTAATGCGGATTCAAATATAGATGCGGTTATCCGTTATGTGAATGACCTTCCTGTTGAACAGAAAAAAGACGACAATTTTGATGGCCGAATCGATGTGATTCATCAATTTGAAAAAGGGGTGTTGTCATACAGAAAAATGGACAGAGACGCCGATGGTCAATGGGATTATTTTGCACGCTTTGATCAGAAAGGCCGCTGTATCGAGGTCCGGGAGGATAACACACACAACGGTCAAGTGGACCTGGTCCGGAACTTCAAAGGGCCGGATCTGGTAAGCGTAGAACAGGATTCGGATTCAGACGGTTTTTTTGAGACGGTCAGCCTGTTTGAGAATCAAAAGCCTGTCAAAAAAATGGTGGATAAAAACAAAGACGGCCAACCCGATACGATTATTTTATTTAACAGCCGGGGGAAAAAAGAGAAATTGATCCTAGACGCCAACCTGGATGGCAAAACCGATGTCTGGCAGTTCTATTGTGATGATCTGCTGACAGAACGTCACCAGGACGAAGACCATGACGGATTCGTCGATATTGCCGAGTATTATTCAGACGACGGGCAGCTAGAAAAAATCGAAGAGAAGATCAGCGGAAATAATTATCTGACCTGGTTTTATGCAAAAAAGGAAATTCTGGCTCGTGGTGAGCAGGACAAAGATCAGGATGGCAGGACTGATATCTGGTATCTGTACGAAAAGGGAAGGCTCACCGAGGTACATGAAGATACCAATGCAGATGGAAAACCTGATCTATGGGAAAGCTACGATAAAACCCGGGCGATGGTGAAAAGACAAAGGGATCTGGATTATGACGGGATCCCCGATTTTACGGATGGGCCATAAAAATACGGACAGGATGGTTAAACGTTCTGTGATTTAGGAGATCGTTATGATTGCGTTTTTATCAAAAGGGGGCGTATTGGTTGTTCCGATACTGTTCTGCTCTGTTCTCATGCTTGCTATATTCTGTGAACGGATTGTCCGGTATGCCGTTAACCGCAGCCGGAGCAAGGATATCGAACAGAAGGTATCGGATCTTGTTGAAGCTGGGGACATTGATCAGGCGCTGAAGGTCTGCAAAAACAGCCGTTCTTCCATGGGAGGGGTACTTGAAAAGGCGATTCGTGCCAGAGATATGGAAAAAGAGATGCTGGAATCCGTCATTGTGAATGCCACTGAAAATGAAGTCAGGGATCTGTCATCCTATCTGCAGGTGCTGGCCACCATAGGGAATATCACACCGCTTTTAGGGCTTTTAGGGACAATCATCGGAATGATCAAAGCCTTTATGGTGATCCAGCAGATGGGGGGCAAGGTCAACGCGGCCGTCTTGGCCGGTGGAATATGGGAAGCCATGCTGACAACGGCATTCGGTCTGGCTGTTGCCCTGCCAACCATGGTGGTGCATTCTTATCTGTTGTCCCAGGTTGATAAATTTGAAGCCCGTCTTCAGAACGGTTCCATCAGATTCATGAAGGCAATTGCCAGAAAGGCCGTATAAAATGCTGGTGTTCCGCAGGACAAAAAAGCGATACCAGATCCAGGCACCGCTGACATCTTTGATCGATATTGTATTCCTGCTGCTGATTTATTTTCTTTTGACCACCAATTTCATTGTTGAAGAGGGCATCAACGTCAAACTTCCCGATGCAAAAGCTTCTGCCCCCCAAGTGGAACGGGATATCATCATATATGTAGACAAGGCCGGCCGCACTTTTGTGGGGGATGAGCCGATTCCCGTAAACCAGCTTTACAGCCGGATCAAGGAGATGATAAACGGCTCAACTGACCGGCTGGTGGTGGTCAAAGCGGACAAGACAGTGGTGCTGAACAACGTCGTCAAGGTGATGGACACTGCCAAGGCGGCTGGCGCTTCCCGACTCTGCCTGGCCACGGAAAAAGGGCTGTAATCTATGATGCGTGAGCCGTCAGAACCCAATTGGCTACTCCGCATTTTGATCTGTGTATCTTTGTTGGTTCACATCGTTGTTGTCCTTCGTATGGCAGGTATGTATCAAAAAAATGCAGTATCCTATATCGAACTGTCCATATTAGAGTTCTCGGAACCGAATCAAAGAGTTATCCCTGTCCCAAGGGTACGGCACCACCCAAAAAATAGTATTGCCGATGTCAAGGCCGTAAAGCCTAACCTTTTCAAGGTTCCGGTGATCAAAATGGATGTTGTCGAGGCAGAAGGGGTGGATCAATCCTATGAAAAAATTCCTCTGCCGGATCTGCCCGAGGATGAGATTTTCGGTGATCTTACCGTGGCAGATATACCTGCCCAAAGCGGCAAGGCCGACATCGCCCCCGTTCAAGAAGAAATGGTTTATGAAAGTGCAGAGGCGTATTTTGAGTTGTTAAACCTGCGAATTCACACGGCCAAACAATATCCGGAATCAGCCAGGCTGCGTCACCTGGAAGGCCGGACTGTCATTCAGTTTATACTTTTAACGGATGGACGTGTTACCGATGTCAGGGTGGTGAAAAGCTCTTTTCGTAAGGATTTGGATGATGCCGCCGTTGCGGCTGTCATTGATGCAACGCCTTTTCCCAGGCTGCCGTCTTTCATTTCTAAGGTCCCGATCTCCTTGAAGGTGGACATTCTGTTCGAGTTGAATGGGTGAAAAATTCCCGCAATAAAAACTATTTGTCTTGTCCATCTTCGGGTCAATAGAAGTACTCAGAAGCACTCAAATAGCGTTGGTTATTGTCTGGCGGGTCTGTTCCATAATTTCGGAAAGGTGGGGTTTGTGGTAGGGGCTGATATGTACCGGCCGGTGGACGACAATATCCACCGTGCCGGGGGTCAAGTCAATGGTGTCGGAGGGCAGGGTATCCTTTGAATTTCTAATGGTCACGGGCAGGATGGGCAGGCCGGTTTCCATGGCAAAGACAAAGGCGCCCTTTTTAAAGGGCATGACCCGGCCGTCCCGGCTTCGTGTCCCTTCGGCGAAAAACAGCACGGAGGATCTGCCGGAAAGTCTCTTTTTCGCATCTTCAATGGACCGGAGGGCGGCGTCGTGGTCGGACCGGTCAACAAAAATACATCCCAGCTGATGGCAGGCCCTGCCGAAGACGGGGATTTTCCGCAGTTCCTGCTTCATCACCCATTTGATCTTCAGCCCCATGAAGCCGTGAATCACGGGGATATCCGCCATGCTCTGGTGGTTGGCCACCACCACGTAGGATTTAAACCGGCTGTAGTTTCGTTTTCCCCGTATCCTCACCCGGATGGGCGCCACGGCGCAGGACAGCCTGGACCAGCCCACAGCCAGGATGTCTGCGGCATCCTGGCTGAAGATGAATCCTGCAAATATGCACAGGCTCCCCATGATCAGGGTGTTCAGGATCATGAAGGGGATAACGATGAACCATTTATAAGGCTGGTATGCTATTTTGAGCAGGGTGGTCACTCTTTTACTGCTTCAGTCTCTTCCTTTATTTCAATGCCAAGCAGTTTATCCACATAGGACAGAATGTCCTCTGTTTTGTAAGAGGCCAGGGTGAATGGATATGGAACCGCCGTTGACACACCTGCCAGGGCGGCCTCTTCCCCGCCTTTCCGGTCAAAGAGGTCCACACCGAGATCCCCGTCGTTTTTAAGATTGATCCGGCAAACCGGGGTGTCGGTTTTCATGGCGGCGGCCGCATCGTCAGCCAGGAACTTCTGGGCCTCCAGATGGGATAAGGAGGAGAGCAGGTCACCGGCCGCAGCATTATCCGCCTCGGTGCCGTCCTCATACTGCCATTTGCCTTTGGGCGTTTCTGCATCGGTGGCAGTCTCCGTGCTGTCTTCTTTAAAGACCAGAGTCCGGGTCACACCGGCCTTTGACAAAGTGATCCGTTTGATCCCTTCGGTTTCAAAGGTCATCACCACCTTGTCACGGAAGTCGTCCACGGTTTTATCAAAGTCGTTGCGGAAGCTGCCGTCCGCCTGATAGACGGCTTTGCCGTCATCCAGCATAATAAAGGTATGGTTATAGCTGGGGGCGGCTTTCCCGACCATCAGGCGCCGAACCTCTTTATCCTGATCGGCAAAGGCTGTGACGGTAATGCCGTTTTCCGGATCAAGGTCGTAACGGACCAGATCTCCGGCCTCGGAGACCAGGGCGGAAAGCTTCACTTCCTTCAGGGCGTCCAGGACCCGGTCAACCGCAGACTTGTCCACGGGGTATCCGGCCTCTGTGACGGTCCAGTTTTTCTCGCCCCGGATCAGGGTGATGGTCGTATTGTTTTTTGTAATATCCACTCGGGTGATATCCGCCGTTTCCAGTGTGGCGGGGACGGGCAGTTCATAGTGGACCTGGTTGTCCTTCTTTAGAAAAAGGTAGGTGCTCAGGGCCGCAATCAACACAATGAGAATCAGGTATTCTTTTTTCATGGGTTGCCTCAACTTAGCTGTACATCTGTGCAATTTTTTTCTTTTTTTGGTTTCTGAGGAACCAGACACCAAATCCGAACAGAACTACAATCACCGGCAGGCCGGCAATGTTAAGGGTCTTGATAAGCGTCTTGGTCAGTTCCGTTGTTTCTGCCAGGGGATTTAAGGTCTGCTGTTTGCTTCTCATGGCAGCCACAGCATCTTCTCCGTTGAGATGATCCACCACATTCAGCAGGAACGTCGCGTTGGTGGTCCGGCCTTCTGCATCCAGCATGTTGTCGTGGAGCATCTGGGCGCATCCCAGGACAAAGATTTTCACCGGTACTGAGGATTCCACCACCCGGTTCTCAGCTTTCACGTCCGTCAGGGCTGCCTGGGGGGTATCTGTGGTTCCTTCTTCTTTTTCCGGGGCCGGTTTTTCAGGTACGGGCTTCCCTTTAAAATAAGAGGTGAATTCGCCTTCGAGCATATATGCCATATCGAAGCTGCTCAAATCCTCCTGAGCGGCCGGCGGGGTGATGAACATGGGATTGAGGTTGATGTTGTCTTTCATCAGCCAGGATTCGTCCGAGGACCAGATCAGCCGGGTGGTTTTGACTTTTTCTTTATTCAAGCTGTCTTCCACCAGCGCCACGGGGGAGGCCTGCATGGCCACCAGCCCCTTGATGTTCTTCATGAAGGCCGGGTCATTGTTGATGCTGGTGTCCTTGAGCATGGGGGCAAAGTAGATGGTCTGTTCCCCGCCGCCCTGGGACTGGGGCAATTGGTGTTT
Organism: uncultured Desulfobacteraceae bacterium; assembly: GCA_913041495.1. Classification (GTDB taxonomy): domain Bacteria; phylum Desulfobacterota; class Desulfobacteria; order Desulfobacterales; family Desulfobacteraceae; genus Desulfobacter. The sequence goes on from CAJWHT010000002.1 coordinate 67,166, forward strand.
GTAAGCGTTTTTGTCCAGGACATAGGCCGGATCGATCTTCACCCCGTAGTGGGCCAGAAGTTTTTCAAGACCGGTGTCGATGGGGCTAAACGTGGGGGGCATGCCCATGCCGCCCGGAGGGGCCTGTTCCTTGAAGGCGTCGGCAAATACCGCGATGTTGGTACCGTTCATCAGGGCCTGGTCGATCTGGAACAACTCCCAGTCCGTAAAGGGTTCCGTGGGCTTGGTGATGATCAGGCAGTTCAGCCCCTTGGGGATGGTATCTGACTTGAGGCCGATCTGCTTGACGTTATACCGGGCATTGAGAAGCTGGCTGAATGCGGTGAGCCCGTTGCCCTGGCGGCCCTGCATCATGGCCATCCGGTCCGGCCCCAGTATGGGGGTACCGTGGTCGGAGAGGTATCCGATATCCTTGTTAATGCCGATCATTTTTTCCATGACCGCCGACACTTCTTCTTCCAGCAGCAGGGGATCAGCCATCTGGTAGGTGGTGCCGATGATGGGCAGTTCAATGGCGGAGATCAGGGGAAGGGCGGTGGATTCTTCCTTGTACTCAATCACGAGACCTGCAATGCCGACTCCGGCCTCAATGTTCTTGTCCGGGATGGCGGGCCAGCTCATGGCCATCAGATCGTGGCGTTTGGCAATGGCTTCCAGTTCAGCCTTATCCGCAGGATCTTTGTGCTGAAAGTCGAGAATCTTCAGGTTTTTCCGGTTCAGATCGGCCACCGTTTTCTTCACCTGGCCGGCAAGGCCGGGCAGGTCCGAAAGGCCGATAAGCGGGGCGATATCGTTGAGTTTTGAAGACAGGTACATGGTGACCCGGATCTTATCGGTCTGGCGGAGCAGGGCGGACACCTTGTTGTTCATCTTGCGGATGGCGGTGGTGAGCTGGTACTCCAGGCCGTTGGTGGAGGTGATGGCCGGGATCTTTTCTATGAGGTCCCCGTGGAGGATCACCAGGCCCATGTATGCTTCCTTAAAGGTCAAGGCATCGTTTTCCATGACCCGGATCTGGACGGGCTGGATCCCGTAATCCCTTGCCATTTCCCTGTTCCGGTCCGCCTCGGCCGTGATATCCCCCTCCTGGGAAACGTTGTAGAAGGTAAAGTTGAAGTATTTTCCGGCCCGGGCCGAATATTCCGTGAGCAGGTCTTTCAGGTACCGCTCTGTGTTATTGTGGGGGGCCGGCAGGTTTTTTGAGAAAAACACCTTGATGTTCAACGGCTCGGACAGGGTGGCCACAGCCTGTTTACTGGCCTGAGACAGCGAATACATCCGGCTTTCCGTGAGGTCTGCCCTGAAGAAAAGGGTGAGTCCGGCCACGTTGACCAGGACGATCACGGCCAGGTAGAGAATAAATTTTATATAATGTTCCTTGTGCGTCAGCTTACCCATGGTCACTCCTTAGTTCTTTTCTTTCATGGCAATGTAGGTTGAGAAGATGAAGACGAATACCACGCTGGCAAAGTAGACAATATCCCTGGAATCAATGATCCCTTTGGAAATATTGGCAAAGTGGGTATTGGCCCCGATATGCTGCACCACCGGTACAAGCTTTTCGGGAACAAAGAAGAGCATCCGGTCCAGAACGGTCAGGGTGAAGCACAAGGCGCATCCGATGATAAAGGCGATGATCTGGTTCCGGGTAAGGGCCGAGGCAAAAAGTCCCATGCTGCAATAGGCCGCTGCCAGCAGCACTGCGCCCAGGTAGCCGCCGACCACAGGGCCTAAGTCCATATCCCCGATGGTGGAGATGAACAGGGGGTAGCTTAAGGTGGGCAGCAGCATGGCGGCGGTGAATGCCGTGGCTGCCAGGAATTTGCCCAGGGCAATATGGGAAAAGGATACCGGCATGGTCAGCAGGGTCTCATAGGACCCCACATTTTTTTCTTCGGCAAAGAGCCGCATGGTAATGGCCGGGATAAAAAAGGAAAAGGTCATGGGCAGCAGGGAGAAAAAATCCCTGAGATCGGCCCTGCCGTATATAAAAAAGGTGGAAAAGAAAAACCATCCGCTGACGATGAGGAATAGCGAGATGACGATATAGGCGATGGGGGAGACAAAGTAGTCTCGAAATTCTTTGAGGGCAATGGTCTTGATCGGGGTCATGCTACGCCACCTCCTGGGTCAGTTCCTGGAAAATCTGTTCAAGGGCCTGGGATTCCCGGGCCAGTTCGGTGATGATCCAGTCGGTTTCCTTGATGTTTGTGTAAAGGTCCGCACGGATGTCACCGGCGGTTCCGGTCCGGATTTCAAAGGAAAGATCTGAATTGCCGGTGTCCGACGGGAGCGGCGTGACCCGGATATCGCCTGGTATGGCGGACAGCCGGTCCAGAACGGCGTTTTGTTCGGCCCCCCTGAGACTTAGGCGGATAACGCTGGACTGCCGGGCGCTCTGTTTGAGATTGGCCGTGCTGTCGTCCGCCACTTTTTTACCCTTATTAATAATGGCGATCCTGTCGCAGGTGGCTTCGGCCTCGGACAGGATATGGGTGGAGAAGATGATGGTCTTTTCCTTGCCGATGCCCCGGATGATGTCCCGAATTTCCGCGATCTGGTTGGGGTCCAAGCCGGAGGTGGGTTCGTCAAGGATCAGGATTTCAGGGTCCGTCATCATGGCGTGGGCCAGGCCCACCCGCTGCTTTAGGCCCTTGGACAGAGTGCCGATGGCCTTGTGCATGATATTGGACAGGCCGCAGAGTTTGGCAAGTTCCCTGAACCGCTGTTCCTTTTTAGCCGGATCCGTGAGGCCTTTGAGCCGGGCCACATAATCCAGATAGTCGTACACCAGCATATTGTGGTAGAGCGGTGCGGATTCCGGCAGATAGCCGATCATGGATTTGATCTTCAGGGTATCCCGGGGCATCTCAAGGTCATTGACCCGGATGGTGCCGGATGTCGGGGTGTAATAGCCTGTGAGCATTCTTAGGGTCGTGGTCTTGCCTGCGCCGTTGGGGCCGAGCAGACCGAGTATCTCGCCGGGCTGGATCGAAAGATTTATCCCGTCAACAGCGCAGAAATCATTATAATACTTGGTCAGGTTCTGGACATCAATCAATGTTGCCTCCTAAAAATCTTCGAGTACTTTGCTTTTCTCCAGGAAATCATCCACATCCTCTTGGGTTTTATTCATGGCAATCATGGCCTTTTCAAGACGCCGGCAAAAAGGATCGTCTCCACCGAGGGTTTTCACGGCTTCCCTGTACATGGCCCGGGTCTCCTCAAATTTGGCCGCCACTTTCATTGCCAGTTTTTTTCGTTCTTCGTGTCTGAGTTTTTCGGACTGGATGACGGATTCCAGTTTTTTGATGGAATACTCCACCAGCGCATCCCGGGGCATATTATAGGTTTCCGAAATGGTCGTCAACGCTTCGATGGTTTTCCGGCTCAGCACAAAGGTTTTCTGTTTTCTGGGGATCTTTTTAAACTGCCGGACCCGGATGGTCCGGGCCAGTTCATCCAGGGCTGAATAATCTTCGATGATATGGTCGAATAGGGATTTTTGTTTAATCCCCATGTGAACGGCCACCAGGCCGATGGAGTCAATGGCCTTCTGGGACAGCTTAAACGTGGCCCTGACCGACTGCTTCCCCCTCAGGTCGAACATGGACGGTCCGCTAAGGGGATCGTTTGAACGGGGCATGTTACCTCCTTTTTGGGGTGGGTGTATTATTAAATTTCAAAGCATATAAAAAGTAATGCCTCATTTATTATGACCGGAAATGTTAACTCAAAACATAGGGCGGATCAACTCAAAATTCAAGGATGACTAAATTTTAATATTCGTGCAACGGGCGTCCAGCGCCGATTCCGGGATGGAAAAGGGGGGGATTTTATCCGTTCGGGTGTATGACTAAAGAATCAAAAAAAGAAACACCCCTATACCTGAAATGACGGCCAAAGGTTCTTTACCGCCCGGTACAAGCACGGGGTCGGTGCGGGTTTCGCTGTAGCATCGGGCCTCCATGGCAAGGGCCATGCCGTCAGCCGCCTGGAAGGATTTGCCCAGCAGGGAGAGGGTTAAGCGGGAGATCCGCTTGATGGGATTTTTTTGCCGGTTGCCGCATCTGGCCCGAATGGCCTGGCCGGTTTCATGGGCCTGGAACAAGATCAGGGGAAAAAAGCGCAGTGCCAGGCTGATCATTACCCCCACCCGGTGTTCGGGGATCAGGGGAACCGGTGCCAGAAACCACTGCACGGCGGCTTTCATCTCCGAGGAACCGGTGGTGGCGGACAGAGCTATCCCCAGGAGCATGATCAGAAAGAAGCGCAAGGCAATGGTGACACCGTCTGCGAACCCTGCACGGCTGAAGTCCAGGCCGAAAAGGGAGAACACAGGTGGGGCTTCCTCCGTCATCCCGCGGATGAGAATGATGACAGCCAGAAAGACCATGAAGTATTTGAGCTGCCGGACCAGGGCCATGGGGCTGATACCCAGCCGGTTCAGCAGGGCCATCATCAACAGATTGACGGCCAGGCAGGGCAAAGGGGCTGCCGGCACCGTTCCGATACTGATTAGGCTGACCAAAAAAAATTTGCACCTGGGGTCCAGAACATGGAGCGGGGAGTGCCCCGGTGAATAGGTAAAAAGATTCCGGCCGGTCATTGGTTCAGGTTCCCGTGGCGCAGGTCTTGCCACCCCGGTAGGCCTGGCAGGGGCAAAGGGGTTTGAGCCCGTAGCCAAAAAGGGGTAGATCAGCTGAGCGTTCTACAAACCAAACCAACAAGGCAAAGCGATATAACGTTGAAGCTTCATTAAAATTAGTTTCGCCAAGCCTGGCTAAAACCGAGCTGAGTAGAGCTTGCCCTATTGATGTGCCGCCGAGAACCATTAATGCAACGATAGCTGCGATACTCGATAACGCGAGTACTTTAGCGTAACTCTTGGGTGCCAGGATCAGGGGGTAAAACAGGGTAGCCAGTGCTATTGCCCCCCAGAGCGTCCGTCGAAACG
>CAJWHT010000003.1 GCA_913041495.1 uncultured Desulfobacteraceae bacterium
TTTTGCATTTGTTGGCTTCATTTAGGGCTTTTTACTCTTCTTCTTAGGTTTTTCAAGGCTTTTTCACGGTTTTTAGGGGGTTTAGGGTTTAGGCAGTCGAGAGAGAGAGAGAGGCAACCACCGGGAAAAGCAACCGGAACGGCGATCAGGGTGCCTTTCAGCCGGTCCAGTTTTTTTAAGGCAATGAGGCGGCGGATGATTTCAATCCCGATGATTTCATCCCCGTGAACGGTGCCGGAAACAAAGAGGACAGGTCCCGGTCTGCGCCCGTGGATCACATGAACGGGCATGGTCATTTTGGTATGGGTATACAGGCGCGCCACCGGAATCTGGATGGTTACCCGGCTGCCGGGTGTTACAGGGGTATCGGCAATGGTTATGGTTGCCTGCTTCGCAATTTTAACGGACGTGGCGGTCACGGGGTTACCCTTCCTCCTGGGTGGAGATGATACCATAATCCTCTTCCCGGTTCATGACTTCTTCCGCCACCGGCAGGTCAGGCAGGTCTTTGACCTTTGCCTTTCTTTTCTTCCTGATTTTGGCCGGTATCAGTTCCTTCATGAATTCCAGCTTGCCAAAGCACAGCAGCCTGTCTTCGGCCTGAAGCTCCCTTAGGGGTTTGGGATTCGGAATCACTTTGGCGTCACGGTAGAGGGTCAATACGGAGATATCCTTGTCCCTCAGCCCGGAGTCCCGGATGGTTTTTCCGATGTACTCCGATCCGTCCGGTATATATATTTCCGCGACACCGTATCCCCGGCTGACGGTAAGCCGCTGGCGCAGATCGATTTCGGGGAAGTTTACCTGGGCGCTGATGTAATCAATGATGGCGCCTGCGATATCCAGTTGGGTACAGCCTTCAATGCCTTCAAGTCCCGGAGAAGAGTTTATTTCTACAATCTGCGGGCCGTCCTTGCTCTCAAGCAGATCGACGCCGGCAACCCGAAGCCCCATGATCTGGGCTGCCCGCACCGCTGTTTCCCGGTAGGTTTCATCCAGTTCCACAGGCTCGGCATACCCGCCCCTGTGGATATTGCTCCGGAATTCCTGGCCCCGGGCCACCCTGCGCATGGCGGCCACCACCTGGTCTCCCACCACAAAGGCACGGATATCACGGCCTTTGCTTTCGGAGACGAATTTCTGGATGAGGACACTTTGTTTCTGGCTTTGCAGCAATTCAACGATGGCCGCGGCTGAACTCACGGTTTCGGCCAGGAGCACGCCGATCCCCTGGGTGCCTTCAATGAGTTTGATAATCACAGGCGCCCCGCCCACCCGTTCGATGGCCGGAAGCACATCCTTTTTATCCCGGACGAATGTCGTCTTAGGAATGCCGATGTGATGCTTGCTGAGAATCTGGAGGCTGCGCAGTTTGTCCCGGGATCTGGAAATACTTGCGGAGGTATTGGCGCAGAATACATCCATCTGCTCGAACTGCCGCACCACCGCCGTACCGAAATAGGTGATGGACGCACCGATCCTGGGCAGGACGGCATCATAGGTGGAAAGTTGTTTTTGCCTGAAATAAAGATCCGGGTTTCCCTGTTCCAAATCCATGGCAAATTTCAATGTATTGAGCACGATGGCTTTGTGCCCCCGCTGTTCCGCGGCTTCTTTTAACCGCCTGGTGCTGTAGCATTTTAAATTCCGTGAAAGAATCGCAAGTTTCATCAGTCTATCCTTGAATTTTAGGTGTTCTCAAGATCGGGTGACGAATTATAGGTCTTGTGTGTGTGCCTTAGGTTTTTTCTTCGCCTGGTTTTTTTTTCGTGCTTTACCCCCGGGTTTGCCTCCGTAGAAGGACTTGCCGGCGTCAACAAAAAATTTTTCACGAAAAGCCTGCCGTCCCAAAAGCATTCGAAACCCCATTTCATCACGGTTGGACAGCGTCAGTTCAATGGGCCACGCCTGCCCTAAAAGCTGGATTTTAGTTTTGATAACCGGCCGCATTTCAGAGACGCCGTTTGAGCTTCGCACAGATCTGAAGTCAATCACCTTTGCTTCTGCGTTTACCTTATCCTCTGCATTATCCTGCATGGGATTGATCTGAAACTTCACCCATTTGTCTCCGTCCCGCTCAAATATTTTCTGTTTGATGGCATGAAGCGATGATGAACGGGCACCTGTATCCACTTTTACTTTAATGGCTTTCACACCAAGATCCGGAAGTGAAATCCACTCCCGCCATCCGATCACGGGTAAGGTTTTTTTTATTCGGGTCGTCATTTCGCTCCAGTTTCAGCTACGGGTGGCAGTTTCTCTTTGAACCTTTTAACACAACACTCAAAACTATCAGGAATGCGTCAAAATGACAATTTAATTTGCGACCTTTAATTTGCGACCAGGACGATCAAATCCGGGGTGCCGTATCTTCCGGTGGGCAGCCGCGTAAAATTTTTATAAGCTTTCTGATGTCATGCGGTACCGCGTGTGTTTGATGCTGTTTTTACCTGGTGCGTTGTCCCATCCAATACCTTTCGAACGGTTTGGGCCAGGTCCGACATAACCATGGGCTTATAGGCGAACGCTTTGATACCGATTTGTGACGCCGTTCTGTCGGAAACCTTTTTGCTGTATCCCGTGCAGAGAATTACAGGGATGTCCGGTCGTATCTGCATCAATTCAACCGCCAGCATATCTCCGGTCAGTTTCGGCATGGTCATATCGGTTATCACCAGATCAAAGGTATCGGGTTTGGCCCGGAAGAGCGCCAGGGCACCGGTGCTGTCTGTCCGGCAGCTTACCCTGTAGCCTAGTCGTTCAAGCATCTGGCTGCCCATTTTAGTGATGGCCGTCTCATCGTCTACGAAAAGAATATGTTCCGTTCCTTTTGGCAGTTTCTCTTTTACATATGGCGCAATCGCTTGCTGCTTTTTGGTGGCAGGCAGGTAAATCCTGAATGTAGACCCTTTTCCCAACTCGCTGTGAACCGTAATTTTACCGCCGTAGCCTTCAACGACACCCTGGGCCATGGCAAGTCCCATGCCGGTGCCTTCGCCGTGGCCTTTTGTGGTAAAGTAGGGCTCAAAAATTGAATCCAGGATATCAGGGGCAATTCCCACACCGGTGTCCGACACTTTTATTTCAACATAATCTCCATTCGAAAGGTCTGGTGGAACATCCTTACTATCAAAAAATCGGTCCGTCACGCCTATCTCAAGAATCCCTCCACGGTCTTCTAAGGCGTGAGCCGCATTGGTGCAAAGATTCATTAATACCTGATGAACCTGGGTTGCGTTGCCCATAATCCAGGATTCGCTGTGGATGTCCTGCCGGATTTCTACTGTGGTGGGGATGGCCGACCGGATAAATTTAACCACTTCTTTTGCAACGATGGCCGGTTGAATGGGACGTGTTTTTTCATCGGACCGCCTGGCAAATGCAAGAATCTGCTTCACCAGGTCTTTTGCCCGTTTCCCGGCCGCATACACTTCTTGAAGGCTGTCTTCAAGAGACGAGCCCTTTTTTGTTTCTGTCAGTGCAAGCTCTGTGAAACCGATGATTGAGGTGAGAATATTGTTGAAATCATGGGCAATACCGCCGGCAAGATTGCCGATGGATTCCATTTTTTGGGACTGGTGTAACTCTTTGACCAGCCTTTCTTTTTCCGCTAACGTCCTTTTTTGATCCGTAATATCAATACCGATACCGATATTGGTGCCGTCTTCGAGTCTGATATTGGACCATTCCGAATCAATGACCCGGCCGGATCTTGCGTACACCTTAAATTCTTTCCATTCCGAAGTAGCTTTTTGCATATAGTCTTTGGCGGTTTGCCGGTATTCCGGATCCGGGTAAATCTTTTCCATGAGATCGATGTCTGCGACCTCTTGGGTTGTCCAGCCTGTTTTGCTTTCAAATTCCCGGTTTAAAAAGAGTATGTTCGCATCCGGGTCATAGCGGGAAATCATCAGCGGAAGCCTGTCAATAATGGTTTTGAACAACTGCCGCTCTTTTTCCAGGGCTTGGGTTTTTTCTTCAACTTTTAGTTTCAGCATCTTATTCCAGGCAAAAACGGTCAGGATCATGATGACTGATGCGCCGAAAATTGAAAGAACAACGGCCCAGAAGGTTTTATTGTGAAATATGCTTTGCTGGCCGATATGAATCCACTTATTGAAGATTTGGGTGCGCTCTTCTTGGGATATCCGGGCCAGGCCCTTGGATAGAATACTGTGCAGAACAGGCCGGTCTTTTCTTGAGGCAAAGGCGAGTTTAAATGAAAGATCCGTTTCTCCTGCGATGCGCAGGTTGGTTACCCGTTGATCTTCTATTTTAATGGAAGCAACGGTCAAGGCCGTAATCCATGCATCCGCTTTTTTGGTCAAAAGATTGTGCATCGCAGTATCTGCGTCAATCGCAGGCAGCATTTTGATATGGCTGTAATTTTTTTTAAGGTAATCGTCTACAACCCACCCTTTGGTGAAGGTTACCACCCTGCCGTCCATTTTTTCCAATGACAGGTCTCCCGTGAAATCGTTCCGCGTGAGAATCACTGTTTTTATGGTGAGATAAGGTTCGGTAAAGTGCATCCATTTTTCACGATCCTCATTTTTTGTGAAGGTACACAATACATCGACTTCCCTGTTTTTCGCCCGCCTGAGCACCTCATCCCAGGTGTCGATTTTCAGGATATCAAACTTAAAGTTAAGGCGTTTTTCGATCAGCCGCACATAATCAGCCGCCAGTCCCTTGAATTGTCCTTTTTCATCAAGATAGTCCACAGGGCGGGCATTGGGGTCATGGCCCAGCCTGATTTTTCCGTCATGACGGGAAAGCCATGCCCGTTCATTTTCTGACAGTGGATCCACGGCACTGCTTGCCGGGCACACAGCCGGAACAAGGATCAACAGTACCACTATAAAGAACACGCCGGTGACGCCACGAGAACACCTGAAAAGCTTTAGTGCAGACATTAATAGCTCCCTACGATAGTTTACATCGACACTACACATATATATGTAAAAAATCAATCATCTCCAAAGCGATCAACACAATTACCAATTGCTTTTAAATATCTTCCGGGATAATATTTCTGATCAGGCTATATTGCATCTAATTATCCAGATCCTAAACAATTTATCGCCGGTGAAATGATACCGATTGGGGCGGTCCGGCTTCATCGTTTGGGTGGATTGATAAATTAAATTACAGGTCCTGCGCATGGCACAACATCATCATTTAAAGTTTAAGACAAAACTATATCTGGGGTATGCATCCATCCTGCTGCTCATGATCCTGCTTGCTGTCACCGTATATGTCGGTCTTACAAGGCTAGAAGGAGACAGAAAATGGGTAAACCATTCATACAAGACCATTGAAGCCATTCAAAAATGCGGGGCGCTGTTGGTGGATATGGAAACCGGTGTCAGGGGATTTCTGGTGTCGGGCAACGAAGCCTTTCTTGAACCCTATGAAGAAGGGGACAGCGCATTTGCCAAAATCTGGGAATACGGTAAAGAGTTGACCCGTGACAACTATGTTCAGACACAGCGTTGGGAGAAACTCAAAGACAGAAAGGAAAAATGGCAGAAAACAGTTGCCGTTCCTGAGATTACGATGCGGCGGAAGGTCCGGGAGGGAGAGGCGGCGATGGAATCATTCGAGGCGCTGTCATTCCGTAAGTCGGGAATTGAGCAGTTCAACAGGATTCGCGACCACCTGGCCGATCTGGATAAAAAGCTTGTGCGTGTGGGCCACCATGACGCCGCGGACCTGGCGATGGACATACTGACGGACCTTGTCAACCAGGAAACCGGTGTGCTGGGGTTCCTTCTCACAGGGCTTGAAGAGACTCTCAAACCTTTTGAAAAAGGAAAATCGGATTTTAACAGGCATTATCAGGCGCTCAGAGACGCGGTGTCAGGCAATACCGAGATCAGGGCCGATGAAATCCTGCGGATCAGAACCCTGGTGGATGAGTGGCATGAGAAGACCGCATTTCCGGAAATAGAGGCCCGGCGAGAGGTCAATAAACATCCCGTGCGCCTCAAAGATGTCACGGCACTGCTTGAGGCGGGCACCGGTAAACGGATTACGGACGAGGTGCGGCAGATCGTCGAAGAGATGGTCAGTGAAGAAAAGCAGTTGCTTCTAAAGAGAGCGGCTGAAACCCGGAGCACCTCAACCATGACATTGATGATAAATGTCGTGGGGTGTGTTCTGGCAACCGCCCTGGGGGTTCTCATCGCTGTTTTCGTGGTATCGTCCATCAACCGTCAACTGGGAACGGATCCGGGCAAACTTGCGAAAATAGCCGATGACATTGCCCTGGGCGATCTGTCCGCCGACCTGACATCTGAGAAAGGGGAGCCCACCGGTGTCTATAAGTCCGTCATCCAGATGGCAGGCAACTTAAAGGCGGTGGTTCAGCAGGCAGAAGCGGTTTCCCTGGGAAATTTCAGGGAAAAAATCGCGCTTCGGTCTGACAAGGACCAATTGGGAATCGCCTTAAACCGGATGACGCTGAAACTAAAAGACGCATACGAGACAAATGAAAAAGATAAATTTATAAGAACGGGGCAGGCAAAGCTCAATGAAGGGTTGAGAGGAGAACAAAGCCTTTTAGAGATCACGGATAATACCATCCGGTTCCTGTCGGAATACCTGGATGCCCAGGTGGGAGCGTTTTATCTTTTAACCGACGATACCATCCTTGAGCTTTCCGCAAGCTACGCCTACCAGAAGCGCAAAAATGTTTCGGCCAGTTTTGTTGTAGGGGAAGGCCTTGTGGGGCAGGCGGCCCGGGAGAAAAAGAATATTCTGGTCTCAGATATTCCAGAAGATTATATACATATTGTGTCAGGCCTGGGAAAAACAACTCCTGCCTCCATACTGGTGGCTCCGATATTATATGAAACCCGGCTGTTAGGCGTTATCGAGCTTGCCTCCGTCAAGGTGTTTGCAGGTATTGACCTGGAATTTTTTGCAACCGCTTCCCGGGGCATTGCCATAGCCATCCAGTCTGCCAGATCCAGAGATCAAATGTCCCGGCTGCTCCGGCAGACCCAGAATCAGGCCGAGGAGTTGGAGAGCCAGCAAGAAGAACTCAAAGAGGCCAACGATATACTTGAATCCCAGAAGAAAGAACTGCTCGAATCCCAGACCCGGCTGCAAGACCAGCAAGAAGAACTTCGCCAGACCAATGAAGAGCTTGAAGAGCAGACCCAGCTTTTAGAGGAACAAAAAGCCGCCATCCAGAATAAGAATGTTGAACTTGAAAGCACAAGGCAGGTCATAGAAGAGAAGGCAAGGGACCTTGAACTGACCAGTAAATACAAGTCCGAATTCCTGGCCAACATGTCCCATGAGTTAAGAACGCCTTTGAACAGCATCCTGCTCCTATCCAAACTGCTGGCAGACAACAAGGAAAACACCCTGACCGAAAAGCAGCAGGAATATTCACAGACCATACATATGTCCGGGTCGGAGCTTTTGGAACTGATCAATGAAATTTTGGACCTTTCCAAAGTCGAATCCGGTAAAATGGAACTCCACCTGGAGCAGGTGGCGTTAAGTGACATGGCCCAACGTTTTGAACGCTCGTTTAAACCCCAGGCCATGGACAAGGGACTGGCGTTCAACGTCCGTATCGCAAGTGATCTGCCGCAGGCAATTCGGACCGACGGTCAGCGCCTGGAGCAGATTATAAAGAATATGATTTCCAATGCGCTTAAATTTACCGCCACGGGTGAAATTAATTTGGGCATCGGGCGGCCGGATAGGGAAACGGACCTGTCTGCATACGACCTTGAACCGGAAAACACCATTGCGTTTTCGGTTTCCGATACCGGTGAAGGAATTTCGCCTGAGAAACAGAAGTTGATATTCGAAGCCTTTCAACAGGCTGACGGGACCACCAGTCGAAAATACGGCGGATCAGGTCTGGGGCTATCCATTTCACGGGAGCTTTCAAAATTGTTGGGCGGCACCATAAGGCTTGACAGCGAGCCTGGAAAGGGCAGTACATTTACCGTCTATCTGCCTGAGGTGGCGGAAAAAGGATTTTCAAAACCTGTAGAACAACCGCCAAATCCGCCTGAAACATCTTTGGCAAAGGAACGCACTTTTGACGATGATGTCCGGCTTAAAGCAGAAGCAGACAGTCTCGTGGAATTTATCCCGGATGACCGCAAAACCATTGAGCCGGACGATAAGGCGATCCTGATTATTGAGGATGATCCTCGTTTTGCAAAAACATTGTTGGACCTTGCAAGGGAGCGTGAATACAAGGTCCTGGTGGCGGGAAACGGTGAAACCGGACTTCATTTTGCCGACTATTATGCGCCCGATGCCGTTATTCTCGATATCGAACTTCCGGGTATGGACGGCTGGTCTGTCATGGACAGGCTGAAAAAAAATCCGAAAACACGTCATATCCCGGTTCATTTCATCTCGGCCAATGATAAGAGCATTGAGGCAAGAAAGATGGGCGCCATCGGTTTTATCACCAAACCGGTGACGCTTTCCCTTCTGGATGACGCCTTTGAGAAAATTGAACATCTGATTTCAGGTGACATCAGACGGCTTTTGGTGGTGGAGGATGATGATGTTCAAAGAAAGGCCATGGTGGCGTTGATTGGAAACGGCGATGTCGTTACAACGGAAGCAAAAAACGGTGAACAGGCCTTTGCCCTTTTAAGGCAGCAGGCCTTTGACTGCATGATTCTGGACCTGGGGCTGCCTGATGTCAGCGGTATTGAGTTTTTAACCCGTATAAAAGAAGAAGAAAAAATCACCGAAATTCCGATTATTGTCTATACCGGTAAAGAGCTGACCCATGAAGAAGAGGCCATCATCAATGAGTATGCGGAAAAAATTATTATTAAAGGGGTGAAATCCGAAGAAAAATTGATGGATGAAACCACGCTTTTCCTGCACCGGATCGAGGCGAATCTTCCCGAGGAAAAACAGCGGATGATACGGGTCTTGCATGACAGGGAATCGGTGTTTTTAGATAAAAAAATCCTGGTTGTGGATGATGATATGCGAAATGTTTATGCCATCACCAATGTGCTTGAAGATAAAGGGTTGACCGTTATTGTGGCCCACAACGGACAAAAGGGGGTGGATATGCTTGAAAAACATCCGGACACGGATCTGGTCCTGATGGATATTATGATGCCTGAAATGAACGGATATGAGGCCATCGGGATTATCAGGCAGGACAAACGGTTTAAAAAGCTTCCCATTGTCGCGTTGACGGCAAAGGCGATGCGGGGGGACAGGAAAAAGTGTATTCTAGCCGGCGCCAGTGATTACCTGGCCAAGCCGGTGAATACAGACAAACTGCTTTCGATGATGCGGGTATGGTTGTATTGATATGCAAAAACTCAAACCTGAAACCATAGAATTGAACATGCTGCTTGAGGCGATTTTTGTAAGGTATGGATACGATTTCAGAAATTACGCCAAGGCATCCATAAAAAGGCGGGTGTTATCCCATCTGTCCGATGCCGGCTGCCAGACGATTTCCGCCCTGCAGCATCAGATTCTGTACAGCCCACAGGCATTTGCAAAGCTTTTGTTTAAACTGTCTGTCAATGTCACCGAGATGTTCCGTGATCCTGACTTTTACCTGGCGTTGAAAAAAGAGGTGTTTCCCCAATTATTAAAAAGGCAGCGAATCAAGATCTGGCATGCCGGCTGTTCAACAGGCGAAGAGGTCTACTCGCTGGCCATCTTTTTGACAGAGGAGGGCCTGTATGACCGGTGTCATCTTTATGCCACCGATATTGATGACCATGCACTGTCAAAAGCCCGTGACGCCATATATCCGGTAAAGGAGATGAAAGCCTTTACAACCAACTACAACAATGCAGGCGGCAGGGCCTCCTTCAGTGATTATTATCGGGCGAAATATGATTTCGCCATGCTGGACAAGGCATTGAAAAGGAACATTACCTTTTCCAATCACAATTTGGCCTGTGATTCCGTGTTCGGTGAGATGGACCTTATCTTCTGCAGGAATGTCCTTATTTATTTCAACCGTGAGCTTCAGGACAGGGTCATCGGCCTTTTTAAGGACAGTCTGGCAGAAAACGGCGTGCTGTGTCTGGGATCAAGGGAAACCATACGGGTGTCCAAGTATACCGATGTTTTTGAAGATATGGTGCCGTCCCAGAAAATATACAGGATAAAAAAGCAGTCATGACCATCCGTCGCTTGGAAGAACAGGTCTGCCGCTTGAAAGAACCGGTCTGCCAAAACCATGAGGCGGTTGTCATCGGTGTCTCTGCCGGCGGTATGAAGGCCCTTGAAATATTGTTCAGCCGGCTTAAAAAAGATTGCAACCTGGCGTTTATCGTTGTTCAACATGTTTCCCCGGGGTCAGATGAATTTTTTGTCCGGTATCTGAATGAAAGATCGGTATTAACCGTAAAACAGGCGGATGAAAAGGAGACAATAAAAAAGGGATATGTCTATATCGCACCGCCTGATTATCATCTTTTGATAGAAGAAGACAGGACCTTTTCACTGTCGGTTGATGAAAAAGTCAACTATGCCCGTCCCTGTATTGATATCACCTTTGAAACGGCTGCCTTTGCCTTTGATTCATCCCTTATCGGGATCGTTCTGACCGGCGCTAACCGGGACGGCAGCCAGGGATTGAAAAAAATAAAGGAAAAAGGCGGGATTGCCATTGTGCAGGACCCGAAAACGGCAGAGGTTCCCGTAATGCCCCGGGAGGCGATCCATAGGGTCAAAGTCGATCACATTCTTTCTTTGGAAGAGATTGCCGTTTTTTTAAACAACTATTGCCGCACCCCGGACAAAGGATAAAAGATGAAAAAAAAGGATGCCGTCAATGTATTGATCGTCGATGACAAACCTGAAAATCTGATATCATTGGAGGCAGTCCTTGAGGCGCCCCATATCAACATTGTTAAGGCGGATTCGGGGAATGAGGCGCTGATCAGGATTTTGGAAAATGAGTTTGCCCTCGTGCTGCTGGATGTCCAGATGCCGGATATGGATGGGTTTGAAACCGCGGAATACATACGCGGAAATAAAAAGACCCGGCACATCCCCATCATTTTTGTCACCGCCATCAGCAAGGAGCAAAAGCATATTTTCAAAGGGTATGAATCCGGGGCGGTTGACTATATTTTTAAACCCCTGGACCCGGAAATTCTAAAGAGCAAGGTAAACATCTTTCTTGAACTGTTTGAGCAAAGAAGAATCATCGAGCAAAAGAATCGGGAACTGGCGCAGGCCAACAGGGAAATTCTTGCACATCAAAAGGCCCTTGTTGAAGAAGAACGCTTAAAGGTATTGCTGCAAATGGCTGGGGCTGCCGCCCATGAACTCAATCAGCCGCTGATGATTCTTCTTGGGAACCTCCAGTTGCTTGAGCTGGTCAAAGATGACCATGAAAAGATTCTGTCACTGGTCCCCAAGATCCAGAACGCTGGGGAAACGATTTCAAGAACGGTAAAAAAAATCCAGAATGTCCGCCATGATGTATCCATCGGCCATGACAGCGGAACCGATATTATCAATCTTGATCCGGAAATAGACATTTTGGCGGTTGAAGATTCGGACGGGTCTTACCGGCTTTTTCAGGCCTACCTCAAAGACAAGGACCATATACGGCTCCACAGGGCGAAAACCGTTGATGAGGCCATGGCACTGATCAAAAGCAAAAACTTTAACCTCATCCTTCTGGATTACAAGCTTCCGGACGGGACCGGGCTGGATTTGCTGGAGCAGATGGCATCCCAGCAGATGGATTTGCCCGTTGTGGCCATCACAGGGGCAGGGGATGGCCGAATCGCGTCCCGTTTCATGAAGGCCGGGGCCTTTGACTATTTGTCCAAATCCGAAACAAATAAAGAAGAGCTGTTAACCGCCATTTACAGCGGCCTTGAAAAATTCCAGTTGAAAAAAGAGGTCCGTCGTTCAATCAAAAAAATGGCGGAGGACTCAACCAGGGATCAATTGACCGGCCTGTATAACAGACGCTATATGAAAGGTGTGTTGCGACGGGAAATTGAACGTGCCAGAAGATATCAGGGGGATCTTTGCTGCCTGATGCTTGACCTGGATCATTTTAAACGGGTGAACGATACTTACGGCCACCTGTGCGGCGATTTTGTGTTACAGGAATTTGCAAGGCGGTTGAAGGAACAAACAAGGCAGTCCGATGCCATCTTCCGTTACGGCGGAGAAGAATTCATCGTTTTAATGCCCCAGACCGATATCCGGGGGGCTGCGGACTATGCCGAAAAAATCAGAGTGCACTGCCATGACACGCGCTTTGATTTCAAGGGCGACAGGATAAAAATCACCGTAAGCATCGGCATTTCCCAATATGATGCGCAGGGCGCAGGCGATGAGACCGCATTGATTGATCTGGCCGACAAAAGGCTCTATCAGGCCAAGACCGGAGGAAGAAATAACGTGGTAGCAGGTCTCTGACTCAAAATATCCAAACGCGTCACCTCCATGGTTGCATCCGGCTTTCTAAAGGATTATATAATCAGAATTTTATTGTAATCGATCTTTTATCATCTTTGTATCACCGAAGAAGTTGGGGTATTGTTTTTTAATTACCGGCATGCAAACCGGAAAGGATGTTTTGATGAGTGAGCAGCATATTCTAATCACCGGGTTACTCATATTTTTGGCCAGGATCTGTGATGTTTCCATCGGTACGATTCGAACGATTATGACCGTACAGGGAAAGACCGTCATCTCTTTTGTCCTGGCGATCTTTGAGATCACCATCTGGGTACTTGTGGCAAGTACCGTGATCAACCAGTTGAACGACAAGCCGATCCTCATTGTGTTTTACGCCTTCGGATACGCCACGGGCAATGTGGTGGGAATTCTTGTGGAGCGCAAGCTTGCCTTCGGCATCATTATCCTGAAGCTTTTGACCCGCACCGCAGGTCAGGAGATTGCAGATTATCTGCGGGCAAAGGGCCAGCCGGTCACGGTGTTTGTGGGGGAAGGCATGAAAGGGCCGGTAAGTGAACTCTATATTGCCTGCCGGCGCAGGGATCTCAAGTGGATTCTGCCGGAGGTCAAACAATTGGATGAACAGGTCTTTTACATTATAGAGCAGGCCAGGGACATGACCCGGGTGCTCAAACCGCTGCACACGCCCATGGGCGGATGGCGAAGTGTGTTCAAGAAAAAATAGACCTTAAAAAGGAGACATACCCATGTCGGCCACCGAGGCATATCTGACGATCATCAACCGGTTTATTGAACATGACGTGGTAACCGCAGCGCGGTTTATGGAGAGTATAGACGAGGGGGACGCATCTCAGATTTTAAAGACGCTTCCCACTGAGACGGCGGTCCGGGTTCTCCGCAACTTCCAGGTGGGATTTGCAGCCACACTGCTGGAGGGCGCAGGGGACGCGTTTATCAACAAGGTCCTTCCCCACTTGAGCCCTCAGATGCTCACGGCAATCCTCATGCATGCATCAGCACCCTTCAGGGAGCAGATCAAAGGAGCGGTGAATGAGGCGGTCCAAGGGCAGATCCGTGAACTTTTAACCTATCCGGAGGGGAGCATCGGCCGGATTATCACCACCGATTTCATGTCCTTTGACAAGGATATGGTGGTTCAGGACGCCATTGATACGATCCGGACCCTTTCAAAAAAAAGGCGGCCGGCCTCCTACGCTTATGTGGTGGACGAAGACGACCACCTTCTCGGCGTGCTGAACATGCGGGATATGCTGATTGCCTCGCCGGGCCAGTCCCTGGAATCCATCATGATCCGGGATGTATTTTCCCTGCACGGGTTCATGGACGTCCAGGAGGCGGCGGCGGAACTTGCCAAACGCAAGTACTTTGCCGCCCCGGTCGTGGATTCGGAAGGCCGGATTCTTGGGATTATCAAGGCCGAGCGTCTGATCAAGGGCGTCCAGGAGGACACCGCCCAGGACATCCAGCGGATGTTCGGTGCCGGCGGGGATGAAAAACCCTTTTCAAATATATTTTTCTCCCTGAAAAAACGCCTGTTCTGGCTCCATATCAACCTGGTAACCGCTTTTATGGCCGCCGGTGTCGTGGCCATGTTCGAAGGGGTGATTTCCAAACTGACGATATTGGCGGTATTCCTTCCCGTGGTGGCAGGGCAGGGGGGCAATGCCGGGGCTCAGTCCCTGGCCGTGGTCATGCGGGGGATCGCCATGCGGGAGATCCCGAAGGAAAAAACCGGCCGCCTTATTCTAAAGGAAGGGGGCCTCGGGGCCATCAACGGGGTTGTCATAGGGATCGTAACGGCCGTGGTGGCCTGGTTCTGGAACGGGAATCCCTATCTGGGCCTTGTCATCGGCCTGGGCATGTTTTTCAACCTGATCTTTGCGGGACTGTCCGGCGCCTCCATTCCCTTGCTGATGAAACGAATGGGCATTGATCCGGCCCAAAGCTCCAGCATTATCCTGACAACGGTGACAGATATTTTAGGGTTCCTGGCATTTCTGGGATTTGCGGTCCTGTTTCAGTCCTACCTCATGGTGGTGTAGGACATGGGGCAGCCCAAGCGCCTGTGTAAAATTTTGCGGTTTCAACTGGACAAGGACTGCGGTTTCGATATACCGTTTTTTCATCAACTTCACCCAGGCTGCGCGCATGCTCGTATTCAGCATGAAGGACCTGTTTTTGACAAGAGCGCAGGCCATGGCCTTTGACAAGGATACCACCTTTTAACCTTTTGGAGGGATACCCCATGCCATACCCACTGCCCACCTGGCAAACCCTTCTGGATATCCTGGTCATTACGGCCGGTATTTACTTTCTCTACCGGACCCTGCTCCGGCTGGGCACATGGAAAATCGTATCTGGGATTCTGGTGGCAGCCCTCTTTTTCGTTGTTGCCAGCCTGCTCGACCTCAAAGGGGTGGAATGGGTCTACCGCAATGTCAGCCACGTGGCGGTGCTGTCTTTGATCATCCTGTTTCAGCCGGAGCTGCGCAAAGTGTTTGAGCGGGCGGCTTCCATCCGTAAAGGCAAAGGAGAACCCAGGGATCCCAGGTTTTTTAAAATGGTGGCCGAGAGCCTGGTGCGAATGGCTGCCTCCGGCACAGGGGCGATCATCGTTTTTCCCGGCAGGGAAGACATTAACCAGTGGATCAGCGGGGGATTCCGCCTGGAGGCCCAGCCGAGCATCCCGATTATTCTCAGCATCTTTGATCCCAATTCCCCGGGCCATGACGGGGCCCTGATCGTAAAAAACGGGCGGTTCTCAGCTTTCGGGGTTCGTCTGCCTGTTTCCCAGAGTGACCGGTTGTCCAGCGAGTACGGCACCCGCCATCAGTCCGCCATGGGGCTATCCGAAAAATCGGACGCCCTGGTGGCGGTGGTCTCCGAAGAACGGCGGCAGGTCTCAATATTCAAGAACGGCCAGATGACTCCCCTTACAGCGGAGAAGGAGATTGTGGATGCCATCATGCTCCATTACCGGGCCGCCGGTGTGTTTAAACAGTTTTTTTCCGGGAAACTTTCCTATCGTACCCTGGGGCTGGAGGTCGCAGGGTGCCTTGCCGCCGCGGTGGTGCTGTGGGTGGCCATCATTTCCGGGCAGGGGGAGATGATCGAAAAGGTCATCACCGTACCGGTGGAGTATACGGCCACGGCGGATGATGTGGTGCTGACCGGGGATAAGGCCAATGAGGCCAAGCTGCACCTGAGCGGTTCCAAATCGGATCTGGATGCGGTGTCTCCCGCAGCCATGGGGGTTAAGATCAACCTGTCCAAGATGAATGTGGGAAAGCAGACCGTATTCATCAACGAGGAAAATATTCGTCTGCCCCGGGATGTCCGGCTGCTGGATGTACAGCCGGCCAGCATTACGGTGGACATTGCCAAGCTTACCAGGATATCACTGCCGGTGAAGCCCCAACTGGTGGGCAGCCTGCCTGACGGACTGCGCCTGTCTTCCGCCACCGCCGTGCCTGAAACCCTCTGGGTTTTTGTCCCTTCGGGGGATGCGGGAAAATCCTATAAGAGTATCACCACCACCCCGATTTATCTGGACAACATCCGGGAAAACACCACTTTTTTCTGCAAGGTTGTGGCACCACAGGCCGTCCAGCCCGTGGAAAAACGATGGCCGGATGTGGAGGTCCATGTGACCATCGGGGCCAAGAACGCAAAATAAGGTGGCAGCGGGACTTAGCCTTGCCCCATGATCGTAACGATTTTGCCGTCCGGTGTCAGCCGCATCCCGGTTTCGCCTTTTCTATCATAGGGCAGTTTGTTCAGAACGTACCGCATGGCTTCGAGCCGGGCCTCATGCTTGTTGTTTCCCTTGATGATCACCCAGGGATTTTGTGGGGTGCCGGTCCGGCTGAACATACGGTCCTTGTGGGTGGTAAACTCCTGCCATTTTTCCTGGGCCTTTGCATCCACCGTACTCAGCTTCCATTGTTTGAGGGGATTGATCCTTCGTTCATCCAGGCGTTTTTTCTGCTCGGAGGCGTCGATGGAAAACCAGAATTTGATCAGGGTCAGATCATCTTCGGTCAGCATATCTTCGAGCATGACCACCTGCTTTAAAAAAAGCTGGTGCTGGCTCTCATCGCAGAATCCCATTACAGGTTCCACCACTGCCCGGTTGTACCAGCTTCTGTCAAAAAGCACGATTTCACCCGGGTTGGGCAGCTCTTTGATGTACCGCTGGAAATACCATTGCCCCAATTCAACGCTTGAGGGTTTTGTGAGCGCCACCACCCTATAATACCTGGGATTGATATACCGGACAAACCGCATGATCGCCCCGCCTTTTCCTGCCGTGTCCCTTCCCTCGAAAATGATGAGCAGCCGCTTTTTGTTTTCAATGATCCAGCGCTGCAGCCGGACCATCTCGGTCTGCAGGGCGATATATTCTGGGTCGGTCTCCATTGACAGAAATGCCATAATTTAGCTCCTAAACAATAAAGGTATTACATTGCACGTATGTGGTGGGGTCCGTGCGTTTATCAATCGGATGTTTCAACGGTCAGCCCCCGTGCCATTGCTTCTTTGACCAGCGTTTTCAATTTTGTTTTTTCCTTGGCCACCTTTTCTTTTGCTTTTTTGACAGTCTCTGGTTCCGAAGGATCATCCTCCGGTGCGGCTTCTTCAAAAAGGTTGCCCGCCGCCGTATTTACATCCCCTTTTTCGTTTTCGGTCACTTCAGCCAGGCGCAGGGTTTCAGCCAGCACATTTTGTGCGGCGTCCACCCGTTGCCGTGCATGTTTGATCTCATCTAAAAGCCGTGCGGTTTCGGCCTGCTCTCCTTCTTCCGGGGCGGAATCCAGGTCCATGGGCAATGCGGCCATGGCAAATGCAACCTGGTTGAGCCCCGGCACCAGTTCTCCTGCCGTCACGTCCCGGGTTACAAACAATCCGTCCTCTTTGAAATAAACCGGCATAAAAACGATATGGGCCTGGCCTGATATCCGTAAGATCTCTTTGGCAGTTGGGGCGGCGGTGATCTGGGGGACGGCGTTAATCCGTATGTCCTCGAGCATGGCATTTATCCGGGCCAGGTCCGGTGTGGGACCGCTGACGGACTCAAAGGCAATCAGCCGGATGACAGCGTTATCCCATTGGGAATTGCGGGTGATCAGATACGCCAGCAAAATTATCAGGCGGCTGGTGTCATCCCCTTTCCACCAGACATGAATTTCTTTGGCGGCTGCCGCATCATCGGGGTCATCCGTCCAGGGTTTATGATCCAGTAGCACCACGTTGCACTGATATCTGAGGGCCGTTTTGAGCAGCAGGAGATCCTGGTTGTCACTGCCGGGATTCCACTCTGCAAGCAGGGTGTTCGCCCGCACCGGTCCGATACCAAAGGACTGAAACAGCATCGGAAGGGCGTTTTCCGGATCCGAAAGCGTGACCGCCAGGGGAAAGGCCCGGGCGCTTTGCTCCTGAATGGCTGTATTCAGCGCTTCATAGGCTTCTTTTTTCAACCGAGCGGCCCGGAACGCCTCATCCGCCTGGATGAGTTTGACAACGGTTGTGATACCGCTGTTCCCTTCTATAAGGCCTGCAAATGAGATCATCCCGCCCATATCCGAATTTGGCCCCGGTACCGCCAGAATAAAGGGCCGCCATTCTCTGGGGTGGGCCAGATCCTCCCGGGCGGCCAGGAGGTTTTCCCGGATTTCCCGCAGATGGTGGGAACGGTGGCTGTCGGCCCACCGGGATGGTCCTGATTTGCGTTTCAAATACTGGTATACGGCGAACAATACGCCGGCTGCGGCAACACCCGTGCGAAGGTCGATGGCCAGCATGACCCCAAGGCATCCCAGGGCGCCCATCAAGCTGATCCGCTTGTCATAGAACCTGAATTTCGGTCTGAAAGAGGGGCTGTCGGAACTGGCCTCAAAATAGGTGGCGTAGTTGAGCAGTCCGTAGGATATCAGGAAAAACATGGAGACCACCCCGGCAATCAGGTCAAGCTGTCCTAACAGGATGGTGGCAACGGCGATGCCAAGGGAGAGAAGGACGCCCCGTCTGGGGTTGTTGTTCTTGCCCGAGCCTTTGGCAAAAGGGCTTAAGAAAGGAAATATCCGGTCGGAGGCCAGGGACTGGAGAATGCGGGGAGCACCTAAAAAAGAGGCCATGGCGGAAGACAGGGTGGCGGCAATGACGCCGGCGTCTATCATCCATCCCCATTTTGCGGTGCGGTTCATCACCGTGTAGTCGGATGCCAGATCTCCTAATGGGTTGGCCGCGGCAAACACCACGGCGACACTCAGATACACGGCAATGGATACGCCAACCGCCGCAAAGGTGCCGGCCGGAAGGCTTTTACCCGGGTCTTTCAGGTCGCCGGACATGCTTACGCCCTGGGTAAATCCGGTCACCGCCGGGAAGAACAGGGCAAAAAGCGGCCAGAACCCGGACCATGAGCCGCCAGGGGCGGCCCAGTTTTGAACCAGTGATCCGGTCTGCCATCCCTCAACGCCGCCGATGTAAAAAGAGCCCAGGGCAAGCACCAGGAAAGTCATCACCACAAACTGGAATTTTGTGGCAAGATCCGCCCCCACCCATGCCAGGAGAAACAGGAAAAAAACCGCAGTCCCGGCAACGGCCTGGGCCGATATGCTGCCCCCCGTGATGGCGGTGACCGCCTCACCGAAACCGATGCAGTAAAAGGCGATGGAAACGGACTGGGCCAAAAAGAGCACCAGGCCCAGCGCCCCGCCGAATTCCGTCCCAAGGGTTCTGGAAATCAGATAATAGTCCCCGCCGCCTTTGACCTTCATGTTTGTGGCAATGGCGGCCAGTGAAAAACTGGTCAGCACGGAGATCAGGTTGGCAAGGGCGATGATCACAAGGGCCTGGAACAGGCCGGCATTGCCCACCACATACCCCAGCCTCAGAAAAAGGATGATACCCAGGATCGTCAGGGCACTGGGGGTAAAGACCCCGGCAAAGGTGCCCAGGCCAGGGCTTTTGATCTGGTTGTGTATTGGCTGCATAAAAAAATCTGCTCCTGTATGGTTTGGCAAGGTAAAGAGAATGCCCGGCCAGAAGATTGCTCCACTATTTTTATGCGATCTGTCCGTATTTGTCCATAACATCAGTGTTGCGGGCGCTGTTTTGGGGCATAGGACAGATTCCGGCTGCGGACGGGTTTAAAAAAATTTATAAATCCTGTAGGGTATGATTCGAAACCCCGCACGCTTTTGTGACGCTGTCTTAAAGCCGCTGCGGCCGTCTTGGAAAAGAGTCAAAAAAAATCTTTGCGACCCTTACGATAAGAGGACTTATGCCACAGGACACACTGCTGATTATCGCATCTATTCTTGCCGTATCCGCTGCCTGCCAATGGATAGCATGGCGCACGAAAATACCCGGAATCGTTTTTCTGCTGGTATCCGGGATCATGGCCGGCCCGGTATTGAATCTCCTTAACCCAGAGGCCTTGATGGGCCCTCTTTTTTTTCCGTTTGTCTCCTTGTCCGTGGCGCTGATCCTGTTCGAGGGCAGTCTTACACTGAATTTCAGCGACATACGCGGCATGGCATCCGTTGTCAGAAACATGGTCTCCTTTGGCATGCTGGTCACCTGGGTGATCACGGCATTGGCCGCCCGGTATGCCTTGGACCTGTCCTGGGAAATCTGTATTCTGTTCGGCGCCATTACCACCGTCAGCGGACCGACAGTGATCGTACCCATGCTCAGAACCGTACGGCCCACCCATAATATCGCCAATATTTTAAGGTGGGAGGGGATTATCATTGATCCCATCGGTGCCGGCATGGCTGTATTGACCTATGAGTTCATTCTCTCCGCCTCGGTGGCAGATGCATTCAGCCATACGCTTTTCACCTTTTTCCGCCTGGTTTCAACCGGTGTTTTTGCCGGGGCGGCAGCAGGCTTTCTGTTCGGCCTTGTCATCCGGCACCAGATTATTCCGGTATTTCTTCACAATTTAAGTGCTGTGGCTGCCGTCATCGGCGTTTTTGTTTTTTCCAACCTGGTTCAGCATGAATCCGGTCTGGTTGCCGTCACCGTCATGGGGATGTGGCTGGCCAATATGAAGGCGGTGCCCATTGAGGATATGCTCGATTTCAAAGAGCATATTTCCATCCTGTTAATATCGGTGCTGTTTATCCTACTGGCCGCCAGGCTCGATCTTGATGCACTGATAGGACTTGGGTGGGGCGTTGTGATCCTGTTTATCGCGATTCAGTTCCTGGCAAGGCCCTTGAACATCATGGCCTCAAGCATCGGTTCAAATCTCACATGGCCGGAACGGCATCTGCTGGCCTGGATTGCACCCCGGGGCATTGTGGCGGCTGCCATTTCTGCCTTGTTTGCGGTCCAGCTGGAAAATTCAGGGTACACGGACGCGTCGGTACTGGTGCCCCTCACATTTTTTGTGATCATCGCCACGGTGCTGCTCCAGAGCCTGACGGCAAGACCCATTGCCATGTGGCTGAAAGTCGCCGAACCGGAACCCAACGGGTTTATCATCATCGGGGCGAACACGGTGGGCCGTGCTATCGGCAAAGCCCTGTCGGACCAGGGGGTAAAGGTGTTGCTTGCGGATGCGGGGTGGGACCACGTGACAAAGGCCCGGCTGGAAGGGTTGCCGTGTTATTACGGCAGTCCGGTGTCCGCCCATGCTGAAAAGCACATCAGCCTGATCGGCATGAAAGGGATTCTGGCGGTATCTGCACTGGATCACGTTAATTTGGCATCCGCACTTCATTTTAAAGCGGAAATCGGGTCCGGACACATTTATATCCTCAGGTCGCACAAGGAAAACCGTTCCGGTGACATCGGCCGCTTTTCCCTGAATAATCATGGCTATCACCTTTTTTCAAAGGACATCACCTTTACAGACCTCTCCTCAACCCTGTCCCGGGGGGGAGAAATTGTGGTTACAAAACTGACTGCAAAATTTGGATTTAAAGATTTTTTAGACACCCATGGGAAAAGCGCCCAATGCCTCTTTGCCCTGGATCCCCAGGGAAACAGCCACGTGTTTTCTGAAAAAGAACCCGTAAAGGCGTCAAACGGGTGGAAATTGATATATCTACAGAAGAAGGCCAGGCCACACCACGCGTTTTCAGGGCCTTCACCCTTAAAACGGGTAAAAGGCATGTCTTCTTCCTGACCCAGGGATATGGCCGGGCCTGACAGACTAAACGCTTAGGCTTTGTCGGCCAGGTAACGCAGCCCTTCTGTTTCTTCCACAAATACTTGCAGGTGGGGAAAGGGGATCTGAATTCCGGCTTTATCCAGGGCTTTCTTTGCTTTTTCTGTATATTCAAAGAGGAACGAAAACTGATCCATGGGGTTTTCTATCCAGAACCGGAGCATAAGATTCACGCTGTTGGTATCCAGTGCCGTTACCACGACGCTTGGTGCGGGATCAGCAAGGATGCGCTCGTCCCCCGCGGTAAGCCCCAGCAGAATTTGCCTTGCCTCCTGGGTGTCCTCTTTATAGGCAATGCCCACCGGCACCTTGACGCGGATGCGGGGGGTTATGGTGTAATTGATAATCCGTTCCTGGGACATTTTCTGGTTGGGCACCACCACGGTTTCATTTTCAAAAGTGGTTAAAAGCGTGGTCCGCAGCCTTATTTTGGTGACTGTCGCATGAAGGGTGCCGATTCTTATCCAGTCTCCGACGCGGTAAGGCCGGTCTATGATAATAACCACACCGGAAATCAGATTGGCCACGGTATCTTTGGCGGCAAAAGAAAGGGCCAGACCCATGACACCGACGCCGGCCAGAAGGGATTTCACGTTGATCTGCAATTGGTCTGCAATGGTCAGAAAGGCGAACACATAAAGGCCGTACCTGGCGGCACTCAACAATAAGTCCACCGCCTGCCGTTCGATTTTGACCCGGGTCAGGGTGACATCCATGGCACGCTGAATGAGTTTATTTGCAATCCAGAACAATAGCAGTAGAATAAATGCGCTGATGACATTTGGAATATAGGCGACAACAAGGGTGCTGATCTTATTGAAATCAATGAGTTGAATAAATTTTTCCAAGATATCTTCCTTTCGTTGCGATAACGTGTTTCAGTGAATCGTGGATATCGGATCATGGATATCGTTTTTCGTCTTTTTTTCCCGGATGGAACGCCTTAGATTTTACCCTGACAGAAGTCGGATGCCAAGTAGTTTTTGTATCCTTTGCCCTTAGAAAACCTCAGGGCAATATCCAGAACACAAGCCTGAGTATCGTATTGATCTGCCCGCATTTGTATGAAATTATGATTCAACGGAAAAGAAAAAATCAGGAGATATGAACAATGGCCATATTTGCGCGAAAGATAAAGAAAACACAGGGCCAAAGCCCGGGATCACTTGTGTTTGTGGGCAGCCGGAAAGTGGAAACCGCTGATATGAGGGTGATCGACTATGCACCGTCTTCGGTGACGGACCAGGCGTTGGCGGATATTGAGGACGGCGTGCCGTTCAAGGATTCGGACAGCGTCTCCTGGGTGAACGTCAACGGACTTCACAACGAAGCATTGATCGGCGACATCGGCAAGGTATTTGGCATCCATCCGCTGGTATTGGAAGATATTTTGAATACCGGCCAGCGGCCCAAGCTGGACGAATTTGACGATTATAATTTCGTTGTCCTGAAGATGATTCGATTTGACAAGGATGAGGACCGTATCCTAACCGAGCAACTGAGTATCGTTTTCGCTGAGAAATTTTTGCTGACCTTTCAGGAACAGCCCGGAGACGTATTTGAACCGGTCAGGGAGAGAATCAGGCGGGACCGGTCCAGGCTGCGTTCCGCCGGCACGGATTATTTGGCCTATGCCCTCATGGATACGATAGTTGATCACTACATCAGCACCATTGAACTGATCGGAGAGCGGATTGAGGATCTTGAAGAGGATATCTTCGCCGGTGAAAATCAGGCCGTGATGGAGAAAATTCACAGGTACAAACGTGACATCCTTTTGATCGGAAGGAGCGTCCGGCCGGCCAAAGAAGCCATATCAAAGCTTGCCAGACTTGACAACGGCCTTTTTTGTGACGCCACCCTGCTTTTTGTGAAAGATCTTCAGGATCATGTCAACCATGCCTGTGACGCCGTGGAAACCTACCGGGATCTGTTGACGGACCAGCTAAACCTGTACAATTCCGTACTGGCGAACAAGATGAACGATGTCATGAAGATTCTCACCATATTTGCGGCGGTATTTATCCCCCTGACCTTTATCGCCGGTATTTACGGAACCAATTTCGAATACCTGCCGGAATTGAAATTCAGGTATAGTTATTATGTTTTCTGGGCCGTTTTACTGGTTACGGCCGGGTGCCTGCTCTACTATTTTAAGAGAAAGCGATGGTTTTAACCGCTTTCTCTTAAAATTTCTTTTTTCAGGTAAAACGGATAAAAGGCACCGCTTCCTTATAATGTTCAGGGGGATGTGGCTCTGCTGCATCCTCCTCAGATGCGGGGAGCCACTGAAAGGCTTTGATATCTTCAAAGTGTGTCGTGGGCAAAGAACAGCTTCTGGATTTTGGAAACGGGCCTTCGGAAGACTGGAACCGTGTCATAACAGCCTCATCGGGGATATCGGCGATTTCCACAATATCTTCCACATAGACCGCGACAATATCTTTAAACAGCGGTTCTTTTATGTCGTTCCGGATGGCTTGGATCCGCTGCCTGAATTTCAAAAGTGCCAGTTCGGGGGTCGCGGCACTGGCAATGCAGGTAAAATACCCGTGGCGTTCATCACCGTCTTTTCCGTTTTCATCAAATGAAAAATGTCCGGAATACAGCATGTGACAGTCCTCCTTTACAAGTTAAGTACGGCAGACCATAGTTTTATCCCGGCCGGTCCTAAGACCTCAACGCATTCCGCCAGGGCCAGGGTAAAAAAATTTGATGGCCTTTTTCTTTCTTCTTTGTCTGTGCCATAGCGCCAGACGTCAGACGCCAGACATGAGGCTTTGTTTAGTTTGCAGGTTCGGTTCGGCGAACGTCCCTGCGATAGGGGCGGCCGTAGAAATCATACAAGCGTTCTTCCAATTCTACATTTACCGGAATGTCGGGACGAAATTCCGGGCCGTCGTGAATATCTTTTTTCTCCAGGGTTACCCCCAGTGTCCGGTCTGACCAACTGACACGATTTACGCAGTCCAAAGGAAGGATGATTTTTTTCCCCGGGTTTACAAGGTTGCCGGTATCCACGATCACGTGGCGCAACGCCCAGGTGTCATCATCCAGGATAAAATCATGAACAGAGCCACAGGTGCCGTCTTGTGCTTCGATTTTATATCCCTTGACCTCGTTGAAAGACCTGAGGTGGTTTTGGTCCGGATTCTCCTTCTCATCCTCTGATTCTTTCTCCGTTTCCATGAGTTCGGCCACGGCAGGGTTGGGGACTGGTCCCCAAATCCCTTCATCCGCCCAGTAATTGGGGTATCCATAATACAGGGCCATTTTATTTTCGTGTTCCTGGGAGACGGTTTCGTCTTCCATGGGGGACGGACAATTTTCAATGGTTTCCCGGGATACATTCAAGTAGATGTTTCTTGACTCCCAATCCGGTTGCTGGATCATCAAAGGGGAGACGAGGACCAGGCGGCCGATCAGCCACGGTCCCGTACTGGCGACCATGTGACGGATGGTCCACCACCGGTCGTCAAACAAAAGGTCTTTGCATTTTCCGAACTCACCATCGGTGGCGTTCAGCTCATATCCGATTATTTCTTCTACACTTCTCATCATATCTGACCTTCCTTTTTTCTTGTTTTCTCCTGCGATGGGGTTTATATGAAAGAACCACACAACCAGTTGGAATCTTACATAGTTTGTTGTGGGTACACCGAATAACATTCATACCCATAGGGCAGAAACTGGGCGGCCCATGGCCGTTATTTGATCTTTTTCACTGCCGCCTTAATGCCTGCAGTGATTTCGTCCAAGGCACCGGAAACGCCTTTGCCAAGTTCCTGCCAGGCATCACCGCCGGAGGTCTTGAGTTGTTCTACGCCCTTTTTTACGGCGTGAAGCCGGTCCCGGAGCACTTTCATATCCTCGTCAATTTCAAATTCAAATCCCCGTTCGCGAAGATTACCGGTCTCAGCAATGTCTTTGAGGATGGATCCAAGGTCGGAAAGCCTTTTCTCCAAACTCTGCGTGTAGTTTTCTTTGCCGTGATCAGGCCTGCAGGTCTCAGCCTCACCGGCCGTGACACTCAGTTTGTCCAAAAGGTGCTGGCGGTAGGCCATTCCCTGTGTAATACGGTCTGTTTTCTCAATTTTTTCCATGGGCAGTCCGGCTTGTTTCCAGCCGTCCCAACCGTCTTTCAACGCATATACGGATTCAAAGCCGTGTTTGATAAGTTTTCGTGCCGCACCGGCACTTGTGTGTTCGTTATCTCATGCGCAGTACAGCACGATGATTTCATCCCTGTTGTACTTTTCCATCCAGGTCTCAGCCTTTTTCGGGGCCTCCTGAACTGCCCCCTTGATTATTTCCTCCGGTTCACCGCCCCTAAGGTCAATGATGTTCAGATCCGGGTTGCCCATTTCTTCATATAATTGATGGTTTTCCATAAGTGGTGCTGACATTATTTCTCCTATTCACGTTTTGTTGTTTTTGATTGTTTTTTTTCCCCAGTCTTTTGAAGCCCGCGGATATCGGTTTTGTCGGAACCGCCGAAGTACAGAGTCCGATGGGGGAATGGTATTTCGATACCCTGGCTGTCAAAGGCGGATTTGACCCGCCGTAAAAATTCCCGGCCCACTTCCCATTGGCGTATGGGTTTGGTTTTAATTCGTCCCTTTACTTTCACCGAAGAGTCGTCAAACCTGTCCACGCCGAAAATTTCAATTTTTTCCAGCATCAGCCTGCCGAACTTCTGATCGGAAAGCATGTCGTCACCCACGCCGGCAATGATTTCCATCACACGATCGATATCCTCTTTCAAAGAAACGCTCAGGTCGAACACATATGCCGACCATTCGTTGGTCAGGTTACTGAGGGTGGATACCGTTCCATTGGGAAAAACATGCACCGTCCCGCTCAAATCTCTGAGGACGGTGGTACGGAAGTTTATCTTTTCCACCAGGCCTCCGGTGCCGTTGATAATGGCCACATCTCCGACGCGGATCTGGTTCTCCAGTATGATAAAAAAACCGGAGATCACATCCCTGACAAGGTTCTGGGCGCCAAAGCCCACAGCCAGTCCGACAACCCCCACACTGGCGATGAAAGGAGCGACCTGAACACCCAGTTGTTTGAGTACAACCAGGACGGCGGCGGACCATACCGCAAGAAGCATTGCCTGGCGGATTAGCCGGACAATGGTTTCCACCCGTTTTTGGGATTCTGACGGAGGCTCTCCCTCCAGAACACCCTGTTTCACCAGCCGTTTTTCAAGCCGCGCCAGCATTTTTTTTATGATGGCAGCCGCACTCCAGGTGAAAAGAAGGACCAAGGCAATCCGCAAGCCTGAAATGATAAAGCTTTCCCAGGGTATCTCACTTAATATGTCCTGATAGATGATGGGCATGGTAAATCTCTTTAACTCAAGGTGTTCGATGGCATTAGAATTGACTGGCGTCGTGGGCCTGAAATGAATTAGGGAACTGGAAACAGCAGCCTATTTCCGGTTAGCTGACAATGGTCAGGGGGGTGCCTGCAAGGCTGTGGAGTACTTTTTGGACCGTGCTGCCCATCAGAAAGTCTTTGATACCGGTGGATGATTTCCGCCCCATGACGACCATGCTATACCCGCCGTTTTCAGCTTCATGGACGATGTCGCCTGCGATTGTCTTTTCCTGTACTTTGACCAGAACCCTAAGTTTCTTTTCGTCAAAACCGGCTTCCACAAGATCGGCTTTGGCCTGTTCAAGCGTTTCCGACATAATGGCCTGGCGCCGTTCTTCCATCCGGCAAAAAGAGTTCCGCTCTCTTTCGAAATAGGGGGTCAGGCTTGGGCTGTCCAGTCCGCAGGCCGCTGCGGTATCCGGGACAACGTTAAGTAATGTGATGTCATGGGTTTTATCCAGGTGTGTTGCTGCAAAAGGAACGGTTTTCCGGGCGCTGTCCGATTCGTCAAGGGCGATTAGGATGTGTCGAGTCATTGGTGTTGCTCCTTTGATTCGGTTTGCTTTGTGGCTGTGCTCATGCCGTTTGCATTGAGTCTCACAGGTTGCTTCAATTATAACCGTGTACATCAAAAGGGGTAAATGAGTGGAATCCTGTATTTTTGTGATTCCGTACATCTTTGATACGCTGAATTGATTTTTTGGTATCCGCCCCGGATACCGCAAGGCAGGCGCATGGGATGCGCCGGTGGAAAAGATGATTAAAGGCGATGGGCACAAGTGCTTGGGCCGGTTTCAGTGCAAGGACAGGGGCGCTGGGCCGTCTGCCCAACTTTGGAGGTATCGGACTGCAAATGCATATAGCCCAGCGCCTCGCTGTCGTACAGTCAGGTTTTGATGCCCTTGCAAGAGGGCTTATGATCTGCTATCTTTGCCCCTTGCCTACAGGGTTCAGATAGCCAAAATACATGAATTCATCCATTGGGTCTGGCATGATTTGCCGATACCATTTCAGTACCACTTCAGTACCACATAAATTTAAACCACAACATAAATTATACCACCATGAGTTTTAGAGATCCGGATGCCAATATTGTTAAAACCATAGCCGCAAACCGGCAGAACCGAGATACTTACGCAGTCAAGATGAAGTATGCACAGTCGGTGTTTGTGGGTATCCCCCTTCCGAGCATTACAAACCAGAAGAAGTTTTTAATTGATGTGCCCCGTGTGGACCATCGGGACAAGGTCATAGAGGCCTATATCAGGGACATCGAATACCTGGAAAAACACTGACAAAGAAAATGCTGTCAGGCATTGATGTATTCTTTTTGAGATGCCCCTGGTTTATATCACCTGGTTTCACTTTTTATTGACAGCGGTTTGTGTTCCGGCTCTTTTATCAAAATTCCGATAAGGGTGGTGGCCAGGAGAATGACAAGTGAGAGCATGAAAGCAAACCGCCATGCTTCCAGGGGATAGATGCGCACCCCTTCTTCAACCAGCCCGAGCCATTTTTTATCCAACGCCCATCCGAACAGGGGTTGCACCACGGCTGCACCTAAAAATCCCCCCATATTGGAAAGCCCGATGGCGCAACCTGATAATTCAATGGGATTGACCTCTTTGGTGCAGGCCCAGAGAAGAATAAATCCCGAGGCAAAAAAACCCATGGCAAACAATAAAAATGGAAGCACGGCAGGGGCGGGTTTTCCTCCGGGCCAAGCCAGCATGGCGATCCAGCACAGTGCATACATCAGGGTGGATGTGAGCAACGGTAATTTGCGTTTACCGATCCGGTCGGAAATATAGCCGATTGTCGGGCATCCGATCACCAGGCCCACGGCGATGATCAAAAGATTGGATGAGGCCTCGAACCGTTCCATCCCGTATTGCTGAACCAGAAAAGGAAGCCCCCATACCCCCTGAAATGCCATCAAGGAGCCGTAGATACCGAAAAATACGGCAAAGGGCGGCCAGGAACTTGGGTTTTTCATTACCCTTCCCAGCCCCTGGATCACATCTTGTATCCCCATGCTGACCTGGGGTTTGGCCCCTGGATTGGGGGAGGGAAGATCAAGCTGTGAGGGCCGGTTCTTCACCAAAACCAAGGTCAGGATACCGGCAAGGATACCGATGCCGCCCACCAGGGAAAAAGAGACCCGCCATCCCCATATCGACACCAGATAAGCCAAAGGGGTTGCGGCAAGGACGGCACCTGAATTTCCGATGAACAGGGCGGTGCCGGACAAGGTGCCGAATTGCCGTTCGGGAAACCATTCCGTTACGATTTTCAGCATGGAAACAAAGATGACCGATACCCCGAATCCAATGAGAATCCGTCCCAGGTAGGCAAGACTTAGGACCGGTGCGGCGGCAAAAATAAGGGAGCCTATGCCTGAAATCATCATCCCCCAGAAAACGGTTTTTTTGGCGCCAACCCCATCGGCCAGGACCCCTGCCGGCAATTGCATCAATGTGTATACATAAAAATAAATGGCTGCAAGGTTGCCTAAAACAGCACCGCTCAAATTGAATTCCGCCATGAGAAGATCAGACACCACGGCCGGGGCCACCCTGTGAAAATAGACCATCAGGTAGGACAGGGAGACGATACCAAAAAAGTACCAGGCAAATTTTTGTCTTTTGCTTTGTAAAAGATCCAGAGTCATTTATTTTTCCTTAAACGGTTAGGGGGATGAATGGTCAAAATGAGCACGACGCTCATCCGGGCGGGTCATCCTTATCGGTTTTTGTTCCATATGTTCCGTTGTGCAAGTATGCAAACTTGGGGCCATGGTTGTGATACGAATGCAGGCAAATCCGTTTAAGCCAATCTATCATTGACAAAATCAGAATCTTTGTGGAAGCTTAAAACCGGTAGCGGTCCTGTGAATGAAACCAAAAGGCGGGTGTGATGGTGGAAAATGAAAAATGGGGGCAAGGTTCGGTATCAACCATGCAGGACCAGGCGGCTCAAACTGATGCCGTAAGTCTTAAGGATGCAATAATCGACTCTGCCCACAATCTGATCATATCCGTTGATATGTCGGGGCGGGTAAAGATTTTCAATAAATCCGCGGAAAAATTTTTCGGCCGGAAATTCGGGGATGTCCGAAATAAAAAGATTGAAGAGATATATCCGGACAGCAAGTTGCGTCAGGTGGCCCATTCCGGCAGGTCCGAAATCCTTCAAAAGGTTGAAGTCAACAATCGGCTTTTTTTATCCAACCGAAGTCCCATTGTGGATG
Organism: uncultured Desulfobacteraceae bacterium; assembly: GCA_913041495.1. Taxonomy (GTDB): domain Bacteria; phylum Desulfobacterota; class Desulfobacteria; order Desulfobacterales; family Desulfobacteraceae; genus Desulfobacter. The sequence goes on from CAJWHT010000003.1 coordinate 30,267, forward strand.
AAAACAATCGGATTATCGGGGCTGTGGCCGTGTTACAGGATATCTCCGAACTGGAACTCGTATCTGATGAACTCAGCCGGGTAAAAGCCTTGAACAAAGAATTTGATGCCATATTTGAATCCTCCTTTGACGGAATATGGCTGTCTGACGGGCAGGGAAAAGTCCTCAATATGAACAGGGCCACTGAAAAAATCTTTGGTTTCTCCAGGGACCAGTTGATCGGGAAATACCCTGCGGATATGCTGGAGGAAGGCGTTTATTCAAGGTCTTCGGCTGTGAGGGCCATTGAGAAAAAAGAGACGGTAACCACCACCTTGACCACCAGGGACGGTAAAACCATCATCGCCACAAGCACCCCGGTCTTTGACGAGAATAATAATATTTCCCTTGTGGTGAACAACATCAGGGACGCCACCCATCTGTTTGAACTGCAGTCTCAACTGGATCAGATGAAAGGGCTCACGGAGTTGTACCAAAAAAAGCTGCGGCAGGTGGAAGTTAAAAAAGGCTTTGTCTATCAATCCGCCCGGATGGAAGATGTTGTTTCCCTGGCACTTCGGCTGGCGGATGTTGAATGTCCCGTGATGATTACCGGTCCTTCAGGGGTCGGCAAGGAGCTTGTGGCCGACATCATTCATTCAAACAGCGGGCGCAGGGACGGTCCCTTCATCAAGGTGAACTGCGGGGCAATTCCTGAAAACCTCATGGAATCCGAGTTGTTCGGTTATGAATCCGGTGCGTTTTCCGGCGCGAACCGCGGAGGGAAACCCGGGCTTTTTGCCTTGGCCCATGAGGGCACCTTGTTGCTGGATGAGATTGGAGAGCTCCCGCTGCACATGCAGGTAAAACTGCTGCGGGCCGTACAGGATAAATCCATTGTCCGGGTGGGCGGTACCAAGCCATTTAAGGTGGATATCAGGCTGCTTGCGGCCACCAATCGAAATCTGGAAGAGATGATAGCCAACAATGAATTCAGGGAAGATCTCTATTATCGGCTCAATGTTGCCGCCATCTCCATACCGGCCCTCAATGAGCGCAGGGAAGATATTATTGTGCTTGTCGCGCATTTTCTGTCCCGGTTCAACCGGAAGTACAACAAACATATTGAGTTCACCGATGAGGTGATGGATGCCTGGTACCGACACGATTGGCAGGGCAACGTGAGGCAATTGGAAAATGCGGTGGAACGGGCCGTTGTGACGGCCCGTGATCCGGTGGTGACCACCCACGATTTAACCCCCACCCCCACCGGTAAATCCGCAGCACAGGATACCCGTGAAGTGATGCCGCTTCCCGAAGCTGTGGCCCGGACCGAGCAACAATTGATACGGCAGGTGTTTTCCCAGTGTAAAACCACACGGGAAATGGCCAAAAGACTTGGTATTCACCAGTCTACACTCATCCGCAAGGCTGCAAAGTACGGTATAAAAAAGTAGGGGCGGATTTTATGGTGTTGCACAATTGCAGCAAAAAAAGAGTCGTGATAAGTCATATATTCCATCATTTCAGATGGATAGCCATCAAAATCGACCTTGCTGCAATATTGCATCGGCGGTGTTGGGGTGATGCAATATCGCAGCACCTTGTTCTGTGGCGTAATTTATTGAAAAGTAGATAAAAAATAAGAATTTCAGGGCAATAACGAATATGATCAAAAAAAAGGATATCATCGACAATCAACTTCTAAAAGAAATCATTGCCATCCGGATCAACACCTTATGGAGAATGCTGGCATTAAAATGCCATGGGGAGGGGTTGCCCTTGCCCAACGATGAAGGGGCCACAGGGAAATTCGACAACAAGGGCGCCATCTTTATCCCCGGTGGCCTGATATACCAGGATGTTGACGAAAAAACGATTCAGTATCATAAACAATCAGAGTTTACCCCCGCATTGTTCGGAAAACAGATTCGGTCAGCCCTTCAGTACGATAATGCCACCTTGTTGTTCAAAGATGGTATTGCCAAAGGGATAAACCTTGACAGCGGCTTTTTTTCAAAGGCTGCCCGGACCATCAACATTTATAAAAAGGCGGCTTTTAGGAGAAAGAAAAAAATCAGTTCGAAAATATTGATGCAACTGGACTCCGAGGACATCATTAAAAGTCATTGCCCCACTTATTTTTCATCGCCTTACGGCGCACGCACAAGGATAAGCACCTGTGTATCCTTCGGCTTAATAGACCCATCCATGTTTTTTGTGTTTTATAAAACGGAATTGAAGTTTTCACAGACAACGACCCAACGGTTTTCAGAGCAGTTTGACCGGGCACTGCAGCCATGTGTGCTGGCGGACGGGACAACCTTGTTTCCCCCCTATGTTGTGGTCTGTCACGACACCAGGTATAACGAATATAATTACACCGGCTTAACCCGAATTTTAGGCCTTGGTAAATTCGGAGAATTTGCCACATTGTCTTTTGAGCGCATTGACAACCGTCTTGTAAACGAGTTGCGCAGGAAAAAAATAGAATATTCAGATGAAGACATTGTTGCAGATTATGAGGATCATCAAATCCTTTGCCTGTTGCGGGTGTATGCCCCCACCAATCCGGGCCGACGATCTTCAAAACATGACACCCATATTATCTCTGCGGAAACGGACCTTAGGATCGATACCAACCAAATTTACCGGGAAGCAAAAGAGCAATACAACATTGGATAATTAAAATCTGTCCTTCCTTTTCGGGCAGACCAGAAAGGATATAACGGCCCTGCAGACAGGTGGCATCTGTCTGCAGGGCCGGTCTTTTTACAGGGCTTTGGCCATTTTTGCAGCGGCATTGGCATCCGGTGCAAAAACATCGGCGCCGATCTCATCGCAAAACCCTTGAGTGACAGGGGCGCCGCCCACCATGATTTTAACCTGTTCCCGCAGGCCAGCCTCGGAGATGGCCTCCACGGTCTGTTGCATGGCCGGCATGGTGGTGGTGAGCAGGGCGGAGATCCCGACAATTTCGGGTTTAATCTCGCTTATTTTTTCCACAAAGGCGTCCGGCGGGACATCCACGCCCAGGTCATAAATTTCCATGCCCGCGCTTTCCATGAGCATGGAGACCAGGTTTTTGCCGATGTCATGAAGATCTCCTTGTACCGTTCCGATAACCACCTTTTTCGTCTGCCCTGTGTCTTCTTCGCTCAGGTGGGGTTTGAGGACATCCACGCATTGGGACATGGCGTTGGCGGACATGAGTACTTCGGGAATGAACATCTCTTCACTTTCCATTTTTTCGCCAACGATTTCCATACCGGCCAGAAGGCCCTTATTCAGAATATCAACGGCCGGGGTATCGTTTCCCATGGCGGTTTCCACAAGTGATATGGCCTGGCCGGGATCACTGTCCACAATGGCCTGGCTGATCTTGTTAAATGTCGTCATATTATTTCTCCTCTTTTAAATGAATGGTATATTTATCCCTGATGGCCCGGTCGGTGTCCGGATCAATGTAGGCCGTCTCCCGGTTGGCGATCAGTTTTTTTGCAATTTCACGGGCCTTTTCCCTGGCATCCAGGCCGCCGTCTTTTTCCCAGCGGTCACGGCTTTTCCGGTTGGTGACCCCGTTGCCCTGGAAATATTCCCTTCGCATGTGGGCCATGGTGTGGGGGCTGGACATGTAGTTGCCCCCAGGACCGACGGATTCGATCACCTCAAGGGCCAGATGTTCGGCATCCACCTCAATGCCCTTGAGAACCCGGCAGCAGTTGCCGATGATCTCGTCGTCCATGACAAATTGCTCGTGGGCAATGGTGAGCATGGATTCCAGCATGCCGGCGCTGTGGTGGATATAGTTGGACCCGGCCATGGCTGCAAGGATCAGGGTCAAGGATTTCTCCCAGGCTGCCTGGGCATCAGGCTCTTTTGAGTCGGCAAGGCCTGCGGAGTTGTAATTGGGGATGTTGATGTGGTCTGCCAGCTGGTGGGCGGCCGCATTCATCATGCCAAATTCCACCGGTCCGCCGGCATAGCCCATGGAGGCCAGGTTGACCAACCCGGGAATACCGCCGTACAGGACCGGGGCACCCGGGGTGGTCAGCTGGCAGATGGCGATACCGGCCAGTTCCTCCGCATGAAGCTGGGCCAGGGTTCCGGCCATGGTCACAGGTGATGTGGACCCGGCCATGGGGGCGCTGGAGATGGCAACGGGAATACGGTTCCGGTTGGCTTCCTGCATGATCAGGGTGGACTGGGTGCACAGCTTTAAGGGGCTGATGGCAATGGAGGTGATAAATGAGATAAAGGGGCGTTCCGCAAGTTTGTCTTTACCCCCGGCGATCATGGCGGCCAGGTCGATGACCCTGCGCAGGCCTTCTTCGTCGTTGACCCCGGACATCACGTGTTTCTGCGTGGCCTTGAGACAGGCGTAAAACATGTTGATGTCGTAGTCTTCCTTTTTCAGGTCCGTGGGGATGCAGGGGCGGACCAGAAAATGGATGTTGGCCAACTGATCCACGACACGGGAGACCTCGTAGAGATCCTCAAGCGTGGTGGCCCGCAGTTCTTTGGTCTCAAGGTCAATGATTTTGATGGCAGCCCCGCCGGTGCCCAGGTGTACCTTATCCTCCCGCAGATCGAGGTCGTGTTCCGGTTGTCTTCCGCAGAGGATCACCTGGGAGGGGGCCTTTACTATGGCCTGCTCAATGATGTGCCTTGGAAATTTGATCCGCCGGGATTTGTGGTCCACTTCTGCCCCGTGGTCTTCCAGCATTTCCACGGTAGCCTCAAGTCCGTTTTCATATCCCATCCCGGTCTGCTCTAAAATAGTCAGAGCCGCATCGTGGATGGTTTCGATCTGTTCGGGTGACAGGGGGCGGTAAAGACCACCCTGAAGTCCTTTTAACTGCATGTCTTCTCCTTGTTGCATCCGGTGCTGTCCCTATAAAGGCAGGCCGGACCGTCGTGTCTGCATGTTAGGGAATCGCCAGCGGCATCCCGTCGTATGCAAAGGTTATATTGTCTGTTTCCATCGCCATGTAATCGGAAAAACTGCGGTGCCAGTATTCTTCCAGGTGGATAAAGACGACGCGGTCTGCCTTGAGCCGTTCGGCCAGGGCCAGGGTGTCGTCATAGGTGTAGAGGGTGGTCCTGGAGACGTGTCCTTCCGGATACCTGAAATCCCCTGCCAGTCCCTGTTCAAACATACCGGGCTGAATCAGCAGCAGGTCCGGATGGCGGACCTGCTGCCGGGATTCGGGAAATGGCTTGATGTCGCAGGGGGCATAGACAATGCGGGCCCCCTGCTTTTCGAATACAAAAATAAATACGGGCGGATTGCTGCCGGGCACCCGGATCGCCGTTATCTTCAGTTCCCCGAGGCGGATCGTACTATCAAATTCCCGGCAGACGGCAAACCCGCTGTCCTCAAGAAAATCCAGCCAGGGGCCGTACACCGTGGTGATTTCCCCGAAGTGTTCCATGAGTGCCCGGGGAATCAGCAGGGTCAGCCGTTTTTCCGGTATTCCCCGCCAGGTGCGAAAATCCAGGGCAATCTGCTCGATGACCCGCAGTCCTTCAATATGATCCGGATCCAGGTGGGTGAACAGGATATGGCTCAGGGAGCAAATCCCCTCCCGGTTGAGCTGGGTGCCGATCTCAGCCGGCGTGTCGATGAGCAGGTTGTCCCCGTGGATAAAAAGAGAGGGGCCGGTCCGCCGGAACGGATGCCCTTTTTCCCTGGCCTCCCGGCAGATCCCGCAATTGCACAAGGGTCTTGGGATGGGCATGCATCCGCCCGATCCCAGTACGGTCAACTCCATGATCATCTCCCCTTGGGCCAGGAATTAATAATCGTGTTTCAGGTCTCCGTCCACGGTGCCTCTGACCTTTTCGCGTTCCTCTTCAAAGTCGAATCCGGTCCAGATGCCGATGGACCCTAAAATGGAATCCTGGGGATGGTACTCCCTGAAGATTTTAAAATAATAGGCCGCCTCTTTGCTGTTGATCACAGCGTTGGGGTGCTCCGCCTTGATATGGGCGAACTCCTCGTCGCTCATGCGGTTGGCAACCCGTTCGCCTAAATCTTCGCAGCCCGCACCCTGGGTGTACTGGACCTTGTACCGCCAGAGAATTTCCTCGGGCAGGTAATGGGTACCTTCAAAGGCTTTTCTGAGAATCCACTTTTCAATTTTGGCCCCGTTGTGTTCCCGGATCTTGAGTTCCGGAGGGATCATCATGCCCAGGCGGATCATTTCCACGTCCAGGAAGGGCACCCTAAGTTCCAGGCTGAAATCCATGCCCATGCGGTCGGCCCGCTGGAGGTTGATGTTGTGGAGGTTGGTGATCAGCCGCCGGCCTTCGGGATTCATTTTATCAATGGGAAAGTTCTTCATGTACTGGTAGCCGTTGAAGACCTCGTCCGCTCCCTCGCCGGTGAGTACCACGGTGCAGAATTCGGCTGCGGCCTTGCAGGTGAAATAGCAGGGCACGGCACAGCGGACCAGGGAGGGATCGTAGGTCTCCAGCTTGTTGATGACGTGGGGCAGGGCATCGTAATAGTCTTTTTCTGTAAAAAGATACTCATGGTGGGTGGAACCGATGTGATCCGCCGCAATTCTGGAGGCCTTGATATCGTCACTGACTTCACCCTGGGCATCTTTCATCCCCACCACAAAGGTATGGAGATTGGGAATTTCGTCCGCGGCAATCGCTGCCACCAGGCTGCTGTCCAGCCCGCCGCTGCAAAATGAACCCACCGGTATTTCAGGATCAGCCAGAAGCCGTTTTTTCACCGACCGGATAAAGGTATCCCGGATTTTATCCGTGGTCGTGGCGATGTTGGTCAGCTTGTGATCCTGGATCTTTGGCACCTTGTAGTATTGGACGAATCCCGTATCCGGTGTGTAATAGTGGCCTGCGGGAAATTCATGAACTTCAGGCACCTGGGCCAGGCTCATGGCCCCCAGTTCTGAGGTAAAGTAAAACCCCCCGTCTTTGTACCCGTAATACAGCGGCTTAATTCCGATGGGGTCCCTGGCCAGCAGAAAGGTCCCTTTTTCTTCGTCAAACACGGCAAAGGCAAACATGCCGTCAAGTTGTTTGACGCAGTCGGGTCCCAGTTCCTGGTACAGGTGGAGAACGGTTTCGGAATCGGATTGGGTTTTAAAATCATACTTTTGCGTTAAGGTTTCCCGAAGGGCCTTGAAATTGTAAATCTCGCCGTTGGCAATTATCCCTTTCAGATCTCCGGCAGCCAGAATGGGCTGATGACCGGTGGCTACATCAACGATGGATAGTCTTGTGTGCCCCACCGTGAATTGATCTCCGCTGTGAATCCCCCTGTCATTGGGTCCCCTGTGGGTCAATGCATCCAGCATCCGGTTTATGGTGTCATCGTCCCTGATGCCGAAGCATCCTGCTATGCCGCACATACCTTCTCCTTCTTTTGTTCGTATATAGTCAAAACACCGGGGATCCCTCCTGGTCTGCCGCATAAATCCCATGGCCTTTCCCGCGCCAGAGTGGGGGTGGTCCCCGACCAATGGCCGGGACCATAACACAACTATACATCGAATTGAAAGTTTTTATTCTGGGGATTTGATGAAAAAAATTAATATCTGTATATGAAAAATAGTAATATTGTGTGTCTTTTTGATGAAAATATCACTTTTTACTGGGAAATTGTGATTGTTTCTTTGGTGGTGTGAAAAACCCTTGTGGAATGATAGGCTGATAGAAGGAATAAATATATATTGAGAACGATATAATTGTGCGAGTGCAGCATCGACCCAACCTAGCTGTCTTGTGGGTGACCCAGGTGAAAGACCGTTGCCAGCGGCCGTGAAGCTATTGCCCTTGGGGGGCGATTGGGGTATGTTGTCCGTGAACAAACGCAGATTGAAAGGACGGGCAGTGAATCAATCCATTGCTGAAGAAAGATGCCGGGAGCTTTTGGTTTCCTTAAGAAAAATCATCCAGGCCGTTGATATTCATTCCAGAATGTTGAACAAGCGGTTCGGGCTGACCGGACCCCAGTTGATCGTGCTTCAGGAGATATCGGCCCAGGCCGGCATATCCATTACGCCATTGTCGCGGGTGACCAGCCTGAGCCAGGCCACGGTCACCGATATCACCAAGCGCCTGGAATCAAAAGGCTACATCCAAAGAAAAAAACGTGAGGATGATAAACGGGCGGTCAGTCTTTTTCTGACGGCATCCGGGGAAGCGATGATCAAAGAGTTGCCGCCCCTGCTTCAGGAAAAATTCACCGAGCGGTTTTCCGGCCTGGAGAATTGGGAGCAGATGATGATCCTCAGCGCCTTTGAGCGGGTGGTCAGTTTGATGGCCGCAGAACAGATTGATGCCTCTCCTGTGCTTGTCACAGGGCCGATTCAAAATGACGGAGCCGCTTCCTAAAGTGTTTGCAGGCGGCCATAACCTTATCAGTCTTCCACCTCAAGGTTGTTGTCAACGCCGGTGACGCCAAGGGTGAAACGGGCGGCATCAGCGGCCTCTTTAAAGGCGCGTTTATCAGGGACGGTCCCTGAAAGGGAAACCAGGCCATTGTTGACTGACACGGTGATTCCGTCGATGTCGAATTTTAGATTCCGTTTCATCACTTCAAGAATATAGGCGGCAATGGACTGGTCCTGGGTCTTTTCCGAAGGGACAACGGCCAGGTTGTTTTCCACGATCATTACCCCGCGCAGTTCTCCGGTCAGGCGTTCTGCCTTTTCTTTCTTCCAGAAGGTATCCACGGAGCCGTTCAGCCTGACGATGCCGTTTTCCACTTCAACGGTGATGTCGCTGGATTCAAGATCCGGATTCCAGGCCAGTACACTCACCGCCCGGCAATGGACATCTTCATCCATGAGGGTTTCCACCTCATCCGGATATTTAACCCGCAGATTATTTTCGATTTTTTTGACACCTTTGACATCCCAGGTTTCGGTGATGGCTGAAATCTGTGCCGCATAGTTGGTGACTGTTCCGCTTAGGGTGACCCGCCCGCCGTTTACTTCAATTTTTATATCTGATGCGTCTACGCTGCTGTTCCAAAACAGGTTATCCACAATGTCTTTTTTAATGTGTTCGTCGGTTCTTAACACGGGTCCTCCTTTTTTTAAATGCGAAAATATGTATCGATATCAATGCACATTATTGGTTATAATATAATGATAATTAGCATGTTTTCAAGGTTATCAGTCGAAGTCACACCTGTATGTGCTTGACAAAATGTATCGAATACGATATAAATCTGACGTGTTCTTTTTACAAATTTGATCTCTCTTGGGCCCCCCAGCCCGATGAATAGGGGAAGATCAATGCAATTCCAAACGTATATATAGCTAAACTTTTAACAAACCATGAATAGGTGAAATTATGTGTGGTATTTGTGGTGAACTGGTATTTGACGGTCACCCTCTGGACGATGAGCAAATGAAACGAATGACCGGTAAAATGGCCAGGCGCGGGCCTGACCATGAGGCCGTGCAGCGGGCCGGCCGTGCCACTTTCGGCCATCGCAGGCTGAAAATCATTGATCTTTCCGACGCCTCCAACCAGCCGTTTGTGGATCCGGATCTGGATTTGATGCTGGTGTTCAACGGTGCCATCTATAATTATAAAGAGCTGAGAACCCAATTGAGACAAGCCGGTTACAGGTTTTACTCCGACGGGGATACAGAGGTCATTGTAAAGGCTTACCATGCATGGGGAGAGGCCTGTGTGGAAAAGTTCAACGGCATGTTCGCCTTTGTCATCTATGACGGCCGCAATGATACCGCTTTCATGGCAAGGGACCGTCTTGGCATCAAACCGCTCTACTATGTCAAGGACGGCAGCCGCCTGATATTTGCCTCCTCCCTGCCGGCCCTTCTTGAAACCGGTACGGTTGATACGCATCTGTCTTCCCGGGCACTTCACCATTACATGTCATTTCATGCCGTGGTACCCGCCCCTTACACCCTGATCCGGGATGTGAAAAAGCTGCCGCCGGCAACGACAATGACCGTTAAAAGCAGCGGCGAAACGGTTGCCCGGACCTATTGGGAGTTGGAGTTCATCCGGGACAGGGAAGAGGATACCTATGGGTTCGAGGATTGGAAGCGCCTGGTGTCTGACGCCCTGATGAAGGCGGTACGCCGCCGCCTGGTGGCGGATGTGCCTGTGGGCGTGCTCTTATCCGGCGGCCTGGATTCCAGCCTGATTGTCGGGCTTCTGGCTGAGGCCGGACAGAAGGATTTGAAGACATTTTCCATCGGTTTTGAAAGTGTGGGCGGTGAACGGGGGGATGAGTTTAAATATTCCGACATCATCGCCGACCATTTCGGGACGGACCATCATAAAATCCGGGTGGATTCCCGCCAGGTCCTCCCCAACCTGCCGGATTGCGTCAGGGCCATGAGTGAGCCCATGGTTTCCCACGATTGTATCGGGTTTTACCTGCTCAGCAAGGTGGTTGCCGACCACGTCAAGGTGGTCCAGAGCGGGCAGGGGGCCGATGAGATTTTTGGCGGTTACCACTGGTATCCGCCCATGATGGAAAGCCACGACCCGGCCGCGGATTACAGGAATGTTTTTTGTGACCGCACCCATGAAGAGTTCTGCGAAATCGTCCATGAGCAATACGCCGGCCAGGATTTCAGTCGGGAATTCATAGAACAGCAGTTTGCGGCACCCGGTGCCCGGATGAGCGTGGATAAAGCCCTGCGCATGGACGCCACCGTCATGCTGGTGGATGATCCGGTAAAGCGGGTGGACAATATGACCATGGCCTGGAGCCTTGAAGCCAGGGTGCCTTTCCTGGATCACGAGCTGGTGGAACTGGCTGCAAAGATTCCACCGGAATTCAAGGTGGGGCACGGCGGAAAACATATCCTGAAAGAGGCGGCAAGGGATGTGATTCCGGCGGATGTCATCGACAGGCCCAAGGGCTATTTTCCTGTGCCGGCACTCAAATACATCCGGGGAGCCTATTTCGATTTTGTGAAAGATATCGTCAAAAGCCCGGCCTGCCGGGAGCGAAAGATCATCCGGCCGGAATATATCGATCTGTTGCTGGCATCGCCGGAAGACCATATTACTCCCCTGCGGGGATCAAAGCTCTGGCAGGTGGCATTGATGGAATTCTGGATGCAGAAACACGGTCTGTAACCCAAGGGAGAACGATCATGGACAAGTCAAAACACAGAGACAAGTCAAAACACAGAATAGAAAAAGGGTACGGCCAGTCCCTGAGAAACTGGGAGAAGATGGAGAATCCCAAAACCAAAGGGATGCGGCCGGATGCTTTTGCGGAAATGGGATGGGGCCGTTTGGTATTCGGCCATACCTTTGAAACCAACGAGAAAATCGTGACCGCCATGTGTTCCCACGGACGAGACTCCCGTGATATTGCCATGTACGTCATCGATCCCCACGTGATTATCGCCAAGGCGCCGGACAAGTTGTTTCTGGACCCCTCCCACACCTTCAGGCTCTGGAATTATGACTACCGTTTTGACAACAGTGAATGCAACCGGGTTATCACTATACAGCGGCTCTCCGGTGAAGACGAGGCGGCCCAGGTGAACCGGATCTACGCCAAATGCCATATGAAGGGTGCGGATCCAGGCTTTCTGCTGGACAAGCGGGCTACGAGGCTGCGCACCTATCTTGTGGCAAAGCTTTCCGATACCGGTGAGGTGGTGGGAACCGTCACCGGCGTAGATCATGTGGAAGCCTTTAATGATCCTGAAAACGGGGCCAGCCTATGGTCCCTTGCCGTGGATCCCCAGGCCGGTGTTCCCGGGGTGGGCAGTGCTTTGGTCCGTCACCTGGCGGCCCATTATTTCACTAAGGGCAGGTCGTTTATCGATGCCAGCGTGATGCATGACAACCAAAGTGCCATCACCCTGTATGAAAAACTGAAGTTCCAGCGGGTGCCGGTATTTTGCATCAAGCGGAAAAATTCTATCAATGAAACCCTCTATGTGCCGAACCATGAAACGGTGCAACAGATGAACCCCTATGCCAGGCTTATTGCGGATGAGGCTAAGCGGCGCGGGATTCTCGTGGATGTGGTGGATGCGGAGTACGGGCTTTTCACCCTGAGCCTGGGTAGCCGGTCCGTCACCTGCCGGGAATCTTTGTCCGAGATGACTTCGGCCGTTGCCATGACCAAATGTGACGATAAGCGGCTGACCCGGAAGCTGGTTGCAGAAGCCGGCATACGGGCGCCTGAACAGATCCGGCATTCGGATATGGCCGCCTCTCTTTTGTTTATGGAAAAGCAGGGCCGGGTGGTGGTCAAACCGGCCAGGGGCGAGCAGGGGGCCGGGATCAGTGTGGATATTTCAAACCCTGAAGAACTGGAAGCCGCAATCGCCAATGCCGCGGAGGTCTGTTCGGATGTCCTGCTTGAAACCTATGTCCAAGGAGACGACCTGCGAATTATTGTCATCAACCACGAGTTGGTGGCAGCCGCTGTCCGGCGGCCGCCGGGCATCACCGGTACCGGTGAACATACCATCCGGGAGCTGATCGAAAAACATAACCGCCGGCGGATGGCCGCCACAGGCGGTGAAAGCCGTATCCCCGACGATGACGAGACGGTGAGATGCCTGAAAATGGAAGGGGTGGATTACGATACCGTCCTTGAAAAAGGGCGGACCGTCGTGGTCCGGAAAACGGCCAACCTCCATACCGGGGGCACGATTCACGATGTCACCGATGACATATCGCAAACCCTCAAGGATGCCGCGGTTACCGTCAGCCAGGCCCTGGATATCCCGGTGACCGGCCTTGACTTCATGGTGCCGGACATCGGCGGCGATGACTACGCCTTTATCGAAGCCAACGAACGGCCCGGCCTTGCCAACCACGAACCCCAGCCCACGGCGGAACGCTTTATCGACCTGTTATTTCCTGAAACTGTTGCGGAGTAGTGCTTTGAAAAAGAAGAATTTGAAGACCAAAACGTTAAATACAAAGACGTTGAAAATCGATGAATCCTATCTGATCGAGCAGTTGATTTCATTGCTCAGGATTCCCAGTCCTTCCGGATATACGGACCAGGTCGTTCATTATGTGTGCGAGGAACTGGAAGCATTGAGCATACCCTATAACGTCACACGTCGCGGGGCGATCCGGGCCACCCTTGCCGGGGAGGGGGGACCCCTGGACCGCGCCGTCTGCGTTCATTTGGATACGCTGGGAGCCATGGTCAGCCGGCTGAAGTCCAACGGCCGGCTGGCCGTCCGCCCCATTGGCACCTGGTCAAGCCGGTTTGCCGAAGGGGCACGGGTGACGGTATTCACCGAGGACAAAAAGTTTCGGGGAACCATTTTACCCTTGAAGGCCTCCGGTCATGTCTACGGTGACAGTGTGGACACCCAGAAGGTGTCCTGGGACCAGGTGGAGGTCCGGGTGGATGTGCGCAGCCAAGGGCGGGAGGATCTGGAACGTTTCGGTTTTTCCCCGGGGGATTATATCGCCGTGGATCCCTGTCCTGAAATTGATCCGGATGAAGGGTTTATCAACTCCCGCCACCTGGACAACAAGGCGGGAGCCGCCATTCTGCTGGCCGTTGCCAGGGCCATTCGCGATGATGCCGCCGCACTTCCCGTGGACTGCCATCTTTTGTTCACCATCAACGAGGAGATCGGCGTGGGCGCAACGGAAGTGTTGTACAGCGACATCACTGAAATGATCGTTATCGATTCCGCCATGACCGCCCCCCGCCAGAGTTCCACCGAACTTGACGCCACCCTGGTGATGATGGACCAGTCCGGCCCCTTCGACTACCATCTCAACAGGAAACTGGTCCGGCTGTGCCGGGACAATGATATCTCTTTTAAAAAAGATCTCTTTGAATTCTACCGGTCGGACGCCGCTTCCGCCATTGAAGCGGGAAGCGACATCAGAACCGCCCTGGTGGGGTTCGGGGTGGACGCCTCCCACGGGTACGAGCGCACCCACCTGTCCGGACTCAAAGAGGTGGCAAAGCTGATACAGGCCTATATCCGCAGCGAGCCCACCTTTGACAGGGATAAAAATGAGATGGGCCCCATCAAAGGCTTCCCCCACCAGCCCACCCGGGGCACCATCAGTATCGAGACCTGATGACAACCCGGGTAAAAAAGCCAAAAAGCTGCAGCCGCGAAACCTGTGACGCGTTTCGCGGCTGCCGCTGCAAGGGTTAAAAGATGGTGGGATTTGCTCAAATCCAAGGGATCTTAAGCCACTTCAGAGTATTCGGCATCTACAATGTCGTCATCATCACCGGAAGGTTTCCCTTTTGAGCCGTTGGGCTGCGCTGCGGCCTGACCTGTGCCCGATGCCTGCTGATAGGCGGCCTGGCTAAGGGTGTGCAGCGCCTGGGTCAACGCCTCGGATGCTGACTTGATGCCGGATATGTCATTCTGGTTTACCGCCTGATTGACATTTTGGACCAGGGTCTGAACCTGGCTTCGGGTCGCAGAATCTGTCGCGGCACCCGAATCGGCCAGGAGTTTTTCCGCACGGTACACCAGGTGTTCGGCCTCATTTCTGGCCGTGATCAGCTCTTTTTTACGACGGTCCTCGCCGGCATTGCGTTCCGCATCCTTGATCATTGCGTCAATCTCATCTTTAGAAAGTCCCGAAGATGCGGTGATGCGGATGGACTGCTCTTTGCCGGTTGCCTTGTCTTTGGCGGATACGCTGACAATGCCGTCGGCATCTATGTCGAAGCTGACCTCGATCTGTGGGGTTCCCCTGGGAGCCGGGGCAATATCCGTCAGTTCAAAGCGGCCCAGACTCTTATTGTCCGAGGCCATCTCCCGTTCTCCCTGAAGGACGTGCACGGTAACTGCGGGCTGGTTGTCCTCGGCCGTTGAAAAGACTTCGCTTTTCTGCACCGGAATGGTGGTGTTCTTTTCGATGAGTTTTGTCATGACGCCCCCGAGGGTTTCGATACCCAAGGAGAGCGGCGTGACGTCCAGCAGGAGCACATCATCAAGATCCCCTTTGAGGATGCCGCCCTGAATGGCAGCGCCTAAGGCCACCACTTCGTCTGGGTTGACGCCTTTATCCGGGGTTCTGCCGAATAGTTTTTCCACCCGGGCCTGGACCGCAGGCATACGGGTCATGCCGCCCACCAGGATGACACGTCCGATGTCGGACATACGCATACCTGCATCTTTTACCGCTGTTTCACAAGGGGCGCCCAGGCGGTCCAGCAGGTCGGCCACCAGGGATTCCAGCCTGGCGCGGGTCAGCTTTACCGTTAGGTGTTTCGGGCCGGATGCATCTGCAGTGATAAAGGGCAGGTTGATGTCGGTTTCCATGGCGGCGGACAATTCCTTTTTGGCCTTTTCCGCAGCTTCCTTGAGCCGCTGGAGGGCCATGGTGTCCGATCTTAAGTCAATACCCTGTTCCTTTTTGAATTCATCCGCCAGGTAGTCCACGATTCTCAGGTCAAAGTCCTCTCCCCCCAGGTGGGTGTCCCCGTTGGTGGAGCGGACCTCAAATACCCCGTCGCCGATTTCCAGGATCGAGATGTCAAAGGTGCCGCCGCCCAGGTCAAATACGGCGATCTTTTCTTCGTCCTTCTTGTCAAGGCCGTAGGCCAGTGAGGCCGCTGTGGGCTCGTTGATGATGCGCAGGACGTTCAGCCCTGCAATTTTGCCGGCATCCTTGGTGGCCTGGCGCTGGCTGTCGTTGAAGTAGGCCGGAACGGTGATCACCGCATCCGTTACCTTTTCCCCCAGGTATTCTTCCGCTGTCTTTTTGATATGGGCCAGAATGAATGAGGAGATTTCAGTAGGGGAATGTTCGGACCGGTTCAGCCGGACCGTTACCCCGCCGTTGGATGCCTTTTCGATCTTAAACGGCAGGACGGGAATATCGTTTTGCACCTCCGGTGCATCCCAGGGCCTGCCAATCAGGCGCTTGACGCCGAAAACCGTATTATCCGGGTTGGTCACGGCCTGGCGTTTGGCCGCCTGGCCCACCAGACGTTCGCCGTTGGCTGCCACGGCGACGACAGACGGTGTGGTGCGTCCGCCTTCCGGGTTTGTTATTATTTCGGGTTTACCGTTGGTTAGGACGGATACGCATGAGTTGGTCGTACCCAGGTCGATTCCGATAATTATATTTTGCATGTCATACCTCCAAAGCTAAATGTTGTACGCAGCCCTAAGATATGACACAGCGCCGTTATGTCAATATATTTATATTACTTTTATTGTTTTTTGGGTTTACAGTAATGGAAAGATGATTTCTGTTAATTCAGTCCTTCCAACGCTTTCATAATCATCCCAAGTTCCGGGCGCACATTGATGTCTGACACGTGAATCCATCGGATGATCCCTTTCTTGTCCACCAGGATCAGTGCGCGGTCAGCCGTGCCGTCACTTCGGAGAACACCGTAAGTGTCGGCAACTTTTCCGTGGGGCCAAAAATCGCTGAGCACCTCAAACCAAAGGTCTCCCATCTCCCTTGTCCAGGCAAAGAGGGTGGGGATATTGTCCGTGGTGATGCCAAGGAGAGTGGTATCCCGTTTTTCAAACAGGGGGCGGGCCAGGTTGTAGCCGGGCCACTGGTCGGAGCACACCGGGGTCCAGGCGGCAGGGACAAAGGAGATCAGTACGTTTTGCTTTCCTTTGAAGTCACTGAGGCTGACGGGTTTTCCGGATACGGCCCTGAGGGAGAAATCCGGTGCCATTTGGCCTTCGGAAACCTTGAGGCGGCTGTCCACAGGTTTGAGCTGCCCCGGATTATATATTTTATCCCCGTAGATAAGCGAGGTCCCAAACAGTGCTGCTGGCAACAGCAAAAGTATTAAGGCCGGTATGACAAGGGATCGGATCATCGGTTTCATCTTTCCTCCCAGGCATCCAGTATTTTTTTAAAGAAAAGATCCGGGTCACCGATGTCACCGGAATGGGTGAAAAAGACCCGGTGGCCCTGGGGAGCGTTCTGGTTCAAGGCAATAAAGAAGGGGGTACCCCTTTCCCCGATCTTTTTGTGGATTTTAAAACTGCCGTCACTGAACAAGGGGAAGGCAATCCCGTAGCTATCTTTGAAAACTTGCACTTCGTAGGCGGAATTGCCCGCACCGATCCCCATAAGACGGATGTTTGGGGAACCGGCCGCACGTATCGCCTCAAAGAGTTCGTTTATTTTTGGGGCCTCCCGCTGGCAGATGGGGCAGTACATGGAAAAGATCTCGATGACCAGGATATCGGCCTTGACCTTATCCAGGGTAAATGTATCACCGAATTTAAGTCCCGGTTTAAATCCCAGGTACGACCGCTGGCCTGCATCCTCAGGTACGGGCAGGCGAAAGTCCAGGTTCAGGGGGGCGGCGGTGTCGGCAGCCCGGCCAGCCTTTGGCCCTGTAAAAACCACGCATATGGCCAATACAAATAATACGATGATCCTGCGCATAGTTTGGGTTTCCTTGGTAAGGCCAATGGCCCTTATTTTATATGAAAGAACCAGATAGCTCTTTGAATTCTTCAGTGGTTTGTTGTGGGTGTGGCGCATGGCGTTCATGGGCGGCCCATGGCCGTTAATGAGATACTTCAGCCGGTGGCCGGTATCCTTTCTCCCGGGCCTGGATGTCCAGGTGAAGGGTGGTCACCTGTTCCAGTTTGGGAAAGAAACGCCGGTCGATCTGCCGGGTATCAACGGTTTTAATATAGCGCTTGCAGCTGTCGCAGCAATAGACCCTGAATTCCGGCTCTTCTTTGGCGAAAAAGTACTGCTGGTCTTCGGGAGCGGATGAATCACAGAAAAGACATCCCATGCGGCGGGTCTGCCAGATATGGTTGCACAGGCTGCAGCAGGCATGGCGTTTGCCGCCCTCATCCAGAAAGGAGAGATCCGGCTGGTTGCCGCAAACCGGGCACCAGCGGGTCTGGGACGGGGGGGCATCCTTCAGGTAGACGGCCAGTTGTGCGGCACCGGCCTGAGCGGACGGGGCCATGGCTGAAAATCCGAAAAACGCCAGGGCTTCCACGGTGATGCCGCAGGCGTGGGCGGTCTTGGAGATGTCCCTTGCATCCAGAAGATCCCTGAACAGGGTGTCAAGATCCACATCGCCCTTTTCCAGGCAGCCGGCCAGGGTTTCTGCGGCCTGGGCCAGTTTGGGGGCATGGGCAACTGCCAGACGGCAAAGTGTCTCCATAAGTGTACCGCATGCCGCTATGTCAATCCTGAATTCCTCAGGGCTGATCAGGGGCATCTGGTTGTCCTGTTTGAGCTTCAGGGTGTGGGGATCAATGATAATGGGGGGGGGATTCAGTTCTGCGCGGGTGGCGGCCTGGGCGGCAAACACCCGGCTGTAGAATTCAATCAGGTCGGCATAGGCCGGTCTGATTTTGCTGATGGATTCCGCCGTGCCTGCGATCTGCGCTTCTGTCACATCAAAGATTAAAGATTGGGCCAGTTCGGGTCCTGTTTCCTTGTCCGTGGGCTGGCCGGGAACATATGGCGTTTGGGTCATCTGGGTCTCCTGTTTGGGTGAACGCCCCGGGGTTTTTTATATAATAAACACTCCGGGGCGTTTGTCAGGGGTTAGGCCTTCATCAATTTAGGCCTTCATTAATTTACCAAAGGGGCCCATCATCTTGCGGATGGCCTCTGAGCGGGTCATGTTTTTATCTGATGCGGCGATCCTTGAGGCGCTGGCTTTCCGTGGGCTACGGCCGGCGTCTGCCACCGCATACTCGGAATAGAGGGCCGGATCAAAGGCCGTCAGATAAATGACGTTCAGATCATCGGGATCCAGCAGCATGGCCTTGGGATAGCGCTGCTTTACCTTTTTCAGCCGTGTTTCGGCCAGGGCAAGCATCTCGTCGCGTTCCCCGAAGTTCATGGTGCCGGTGGGGCAGGTGGTCACGCAGGCCGGTTTCAGGCCGTTGTGGATCCGGTCATTGCACATGTCACATTTGGTCAGGGTGCCGTCCAGGCCAGCCCTGGGGATGTTGTAAGGACAGGAGCCGATAATTTCCTCTGCATCCAGGGCTTTGGTTGCCTGGGTGTAGAGGACGGCGCCGGTGGCCTCATCCCTGTATATGGCGTTTTCGTCATATGCGGTTTCCAGGCAGGGCGCTTCGATGCAGTGCCGGCACTGGTCGGGAAAGAAGAGCCAGTGGAGTTTGCCCCCAATTTCCTCCTCTGTCATCCGCACCAGCTTGTAGGTGGTGTAAGACAGGTCGGCCGGGTTCTGGTAACTGCCCATGTTCCGGGTTTTCTCCGCCGGCAGGTCGTGCCATTGCTTACAGGCGACCTGGCAGCCCCTGCAGGCGGTACACAGGGTGGTATCTATCAGAAATGTTTTACTCATGGGTTCGTCTCCTTACAGCTTCGTCACGTTGACCATGAAGGCCTTGGTTTCCGGGATCCTTGTGTTGGGATCACCGGCCGGCGGGGTCAGCAGGTTGGCAGAATCTTCGGCGCCTGTATCGGGCCAGCGCCATCCGTAGTGCCAGGGAATGCCCACCTGGTGAACCGTGGCATACCCAATCTTGAAGGGTTTGATACGCTTGGTGACTACGGCGGTGCACTCCAGGTCCGCCCGGGCGGATGATACTTTTACCCGCTCGCCGTTTTTAATGCCGCGCAGCGTGGCCAGTTCCTCACTCATTTCCACGAAGACCTGGGGCTGGAGTTCCATGAGCCATTCCTGGGGACGGGTCATAAGCCCGGTCTGCCAGTGCTCGGTGACCCGGTAGGTGGTGCCCACGAAGGGGAACCTGGGATCACAGGTGGCATGCTTGTCGTCCTTGGTGGTGTAGACCACCGCGGTGGGATTCACCATCTGGGAGGAGAAGAAGTTCTTTTCCACCGGGCATTCCAGGGGTTCGTAATGCTCGGGGAAAGGGCCGTCTGCCCGGCCGGGGCCGAAGATCTGGCCGTGGCCGTGCTTTCTCATGATAAACGGATGTTTGGCATCTTTGCGTTTGGTGCCGTCCGGGTTTTCCAAGGGGTACCAGCCGCCGTCGGGGACGTCGCCGGTCCATTTCTTGGAGACGTATTTGCCGTCTTTGACATCGCCTTCAAACCGGACCACCCAGTTCTTTTCATCCCAGGGTTGTCCCTTGGGATCAACGGAAGCACGGTTGTAGATGATACGGCGGTTCACCGGCCAGCACCAGGCAAATTCCGGATAGAGGCCGATGTTGTTCTCGGCATCCTTCTTGGACCGTCTGGCGGACATGTTGCCTTTTTCTGTGTAGGAGTTGCAATAGAGCCAGTTGCCGCTGGAGGTGGAGCCGTCGTCCTGGAGGAAGGCAAAGGAGGGCACCAGTGTCCCTTTCTTGTATGTCTTGCCTTTGACAGTGGTATCTTTTACGAAGTAGCCGTTGATTTCCTTGGCTGCCTTGTGGGGATCGTAGGTACCGTTGGTCTCATAGTCCCATTTCAGGTTCCGGATGGGATCGGGGAACTTGCCGCCGTGGGCGTATTCTTCTTTGATCATATGTCCCAGATGCATGATGATATCCCCGTCGGGTTTGGAGTTGCCCATGGGATTGGGACCCTGATACCGCCATTGCATCCAGCGGCCGGAGTTGGTGACCGATCCTTCCTTTTCGCAGAATACCGAGGCCGGCAGCATGAAGACTTCCGTCTTGACGGATTTGGGATCCATGCCCGGGCCTTTCCAGAAGGAACCGGTTTCATTGTCGAACAGGTTGACGTTGACCATCCAGTCCAGTTTGCCAAGCGCTTTTCTGATCTTTGCGGCGTTGGAACCGGAGCAGGCCGGATTCTGTCCCCAGGCAAAAAAACCGTCCATCTCGCCCTTGTACATGGCATCGAACAGGTCAAACCAGGAATAGCCTTTGCCGTCGTCCACTTTGGGCAGCCAGTCGTAACCGAAGCTGTTACCCTTCGTGGCCTTTTCGCCGAAGAAGGATTTGAGCATGCTCACGGAGTACTTGGGATAGTTCTGCCACCAGTTGGCGGACATGGGATCATTGGAGACCGGTGTCCACTTCTTGTTGTAGGCCGCAAGGCTGGTATTGGAGGATCTCGGGGTTTTCAGGTATCCCGGCCAGATGTGCCAGAGCAGGCAGTGGTCCGTGGACCCCTGGACGTTGGATTCCCCGCGCAGGGCGTTGACGCCGCCGCCGGCCACACCCATGTTCCCCAGCAGCAGCTGAATCATGGCCATGGTACGGATGATCTGGGTACCCACGGTATGCTGGGTCCATCCCATGGCATACATGATGGTACCGGCCTTGCCCCTGGCCCCTGAGGCGGCATAAGTCTTGTAAACCTCCAGGAGATCTTTTTTAGGGGTACCGGTGACCTTGGACACGGTGTCCAGGTCGTAGCGTTCAAAGTGTTTTTTCATGAGCTGGAATACGGAGCGTTCATGTTTCATGCTCCGGTCCATCTTGGGCACACCCTTGGCATCCATTTCAAAGGCCCAGGTGGACTTGTCGTAGGAACCTAAAGACGGTCCTTCCTTGGAGGCTTTGTAACCGGAGAATAGGCCGTCGTCAAATCCATAGGCCTTGCCAACGATAAAGGGGGCATTGGTATATGCCGCAGTGTATTCCTTATTATAAAGGTCGTTGTCCAGGATATACTTGAGCATTCCGCCTAAAAAGGCGATATCTGAACCAGACCTGAGCCCTGCATAGATATCGGCACGGGCGGAGGTCCGGGTGAATCTGGGGTCCACGGAGATGAGCTTGGCGCCCTTTTCCATGGCCTGGGTCACGTATTTGAAAGAAATGGGATGATTCTCGGCAGCGTTGCTGCCCATAATCATGATACAGTCCGAGTTGCGGATATCAATCCAGTGATTGGTCATTGCACCGCGTCCAAACGACTCTGCCAGAGCCGCTACAGTTGCGCTATGTCAGATCCGCGCCTGGTGTTCCACATACACCAGGCCCAAGGCGCGCATGAGCGCCTGGTAAATCCAGCACTCCTCGTTGTCCATGGCTGCCGATCCCACGGAGGCCATGTTGGTGACCCGGTTTACCACCTGGCCTTTCTTATTTTTATGGGTGAATCCCTTGTCCCGGGTGTCTTTGACCCGTTTGGCAATGGTTTTAAGGGCCCATTCCCAGGATACGGTTTCCCACTTGTCTGAATTAGGCGCCCGGTACATGGGCTCGGTGAGCCTGTTTTCGTTTTCCACCAGCTGCTTTAAGGCAGCGCCTTTGGGGCAGAGTGCCCCCTGGTTGATGACATGATCCGGATCACCTTCAATGTTGATGACCCTGCCGTCACCCCGTTTGCTGGTATGGACGATGGCACCGCAGCCAACGGCGCAATAACAGCAAATGGTGGTGGTTTCCTTGGCGTACTCGGTCTTCAGCATCTGGGCGTGGGATTTGACCGGCTTCAGGTCAAACCCCAGACCGCTGACGGCCACACCGGCTGCCGCGACCCCTGAGATTTTGATAAAGTCCCGTCTGTTGAGTTCCATCTAAATACTGCCTCCTTGACAAAAGGTGTTAATTGCCTGTGCGCGAAGGAAGGCATCGGCTGCCGTGGAGGTGCCCCTTTAGGACCGGCGCCGATACCTTCGTCCGGGCGATGTTTCCCAATGCCGACTTCCATATCACACAACAGGTTACAAAAAAGTTACAAGGGGAGTCGGCTTGTCTGCAAAGGGGCTTTTTCACCCACTAGTTCAAAACTACCTGGTCTATAGGACCCCGGTCTATAAAACCGCGGTCTATAAAAACCTGGCCCATAACATCCCGGCCGGCACCACACACCGGAACCCCGGTCCTCGGCCAAAAAAAAATGCAGTTGCGAAATTCCGGGCTGCCGACGGCTCTCCGGCTAAATATGGAAAAGTTGATGATATTTCGCCTTGCCTCCCACAGGTTTTTCCCGTAGAATCTAAACCAATTGTTTTAATAAAAGTGGTACTTTCCGCACGCAATGGCACCCAGCCGCATCTCTTGCTGTATTCGACCCTTGGATCAGGGCATTGGATTTTGCTCACAATCTGATATCTTGCACGGTTTTTGCTGTCCTGTTTTATAGTTGGTTCTATGGTTGGTCCTACTGGTGGTTTAACGGTTTGGTTTTGCCGTACATTCAGATACCAAAATGATAGACCAAAAGGGAAAATTTAAAAAAGGCGAAAAGGTGAACAAACAACTCTACCGACTTCAATGGATGGTATATTGGGCCATCCTGATTCTGATACCGGTGCTGATTGCTTTCTCAGCAGTGCCGGCATCGGGGCAGGACGGCGGCCAGAAACTGCCTTCCGAATTCAGGATCCGGATATTTCCCATCCCGGGATCCGTGGTAGAAAGCCCCATGCATATTTCATTTCACGGCAGTTCGGATACGGTGCCCGCGCCTTCAGATATTTCCGAGTCCGAGACCACCCCCCTCACACCTTCTGCAAAAGACAGTGATGCCGTCTCTCTTGAAATCCAGGCGGATATGGAAGACAAGGAAGGCGCCGTCCTCTTTGTCTTACCCCTCTGATTCGTTTCCTTTCAGGGCCCGTTTTCTCTCGGGGCCTAATCTTGTCAGGGTATTTTGATTTCCGGAAAACTCAACCGATGGACAAAGC
Organism: uncultured Desulfobacteraceae bacterium; assembly: GCA_913041495.1. Classification (GTDB taxonomy): domain Bacteria; phylum Desulfobacterota; class Desulfobacteria; order Desulfobacterales; family Desulfobacteraceae; genus Desulfobacter. Next base: position 53,731 of record CAJWHT010000003.1, read on the forward strand.
TTGCGTGAAATTCCGGGTCAGAGGCCAGATCCACGATGGTGATTTGGGATACCATCTGCTCGGCTTTTTTGCGAAACGACGCATCGCAAAGAGCCATCACGGCACCGGCTCCTGCCGCATTTCCGGCCATTTCAATGCCGTTCACAGAATCCGTAGGTATCATTCCAAGGGTTTTCATATCGGATTTGTCCAGAAAGGTGCCGAAGGCACCGGCGACTATTATTTTTTCCGGCCGCTGGAACCCGGCTTTTTTAAGCAGAAAATCGATGCCTGTTATGAGCGCCCCCTTGCCCAGTTGCACCGAACGGATATCCTTCTGGCTGATGTAAACGGGCATCTGTGTCCCCTCAGGTGTTTCGGGCACGATATCGTAACGGTATTGGCCGTTTTCGTTCTTTGTCAGGGCCGGGGATGCGGAATCTATATTGAATCCGCCGGAAGGCAGGATGACCTGGTGACGGCAGAACTGAGCCACAGCGGACACCACGCCTGAACCGCACAGACCTGTGGCAGGCCGGGGGGTTTTATTGTTTTTTTGAATGCATTCATATTCCGGAAGGGCATCCCTGCCCGCAAGGGTGACCCGGTTGATGGCCCCGGGAACGGCCTGCATGCCGCAGGAGAGGCTGGCCCCCTCAAAGGCCGGACCGGTGGCGCAGGAGGTGGCAAAATAGCCGTCTTCGGATCTGAGCATCAGTTCACCGTTGGTGCCCAGATCAATGAGAAGGGTGCCCGGTGCCTGATTCTCAAAATCCGAGGCCAGGGCTGCGGCCAGGATATCGCCGCCGATAAACCCGGATATCTGGGGCAGGGTATGGATGTCAAATTCCCCGATGGTAAATCCTAACCTGCGGGCCGGTGTTCTTCTGGGGGAGTGAAAGGCCGGTTGATAGGGGGAACAGCCGATGGGGGCCGGATCAACCCCCAACAGGATGTGGATCATGGTGGGATTGCCCACCACCACCATATTATCGATGGCGTTGCCTTCAAGTGATGCTGATTTGAGTACTTCCTTTATTCCCTGTTCCATGGCATTGACCACAAGGCCCTGGAGGCGGGGCAGGTTTTCCTTTGATTGGCCGATGGCGCCGATGCGGCTCATGACATCGTCACCGTACAGGGCCTGGGGGTTTTTGACACTCACAGAGGTAACCACCTTGCCCCTGGCGGTATTGCAAAGATACACCGCCACGGTTGTCGTGCCCAGGTCCACCGCAATGCCGTATTGATCCGGGCCGGACACCTGGGCGAATTTATCACTGAAAACCTTGGGGAAATTGACACTGGCTTTGCCGATGGTATGGGTGGAAAAAAGGGTGGATTCAGGAATCTCAATGTCCATGTCTTCGGTCACCCGGGCTTCGCAGGCAAGAATACTCTTGCGTTGGCCCCCTTCCATAATCTGTTCCACCCGGCATTTGCCGCATTTCCCCTTGCCGCCGCAGTCCGAGCGCAATACCAGGTTTTCGGCGGTGAGTGTGTCCATAAGGGAGTGCCCGGCGGGCGCTGTAATCTGCCTGCCGTGGGGAAGTAGTCGAATGGTGTGGGATGGTATGGTCATTTGTCTCTCTTAGTCGGTTTGTCTCATTTGGCAGTCTTTGCGCTTGGCGCAGATCCGGCAGGTGCTTCCCACGGTGGGGGCGTCAAATTCCGGGCCGATACCGATGAGGCAGGAAATGGTTTTAAAAGGGGTGAACACGGCGGCTTCAGATACGGTTACCCCGATGTCGGAGATGGGCAGCAGGCCGGCCAGATCTGCCTGCCCGGAAAGCTCCCACCCGTGGACGGAGCCGGGGCTTAAAAAGGGACTCACCCCCCATCCGGCAGCGGCGGCTGTTCTTTCTGCCACTAATTTAACAAGGGTTTCCACTTTGCTCAAGACGAGAAGCCCTAAGGTGTCCAGAAAATGGGACCCCAGAAAGTCACCTGTGCAACTGGCCGCGGCAGCCGCCTTGTCCAGTTCCGGCCCGGCCGTGTATACCGCTGCCAGAACTTTGGATGCCTTGGATATAAACCTGCCGGAATGTCCTAGGTCTACGTTTAATCGGTGTCGGGTTAAAGGGGCGATTATGGTGCCTGTTTTCCCGGAATCACAGGCCGAATAATCAAACCATTGATATGCCATGGCCGGCTGCCAGGTCCCGTTGGCTTGATCAAAGGTGGCTTGGGCCGCATCCAAAATGGCAGGTTTGGATGAAGACATCTGGATTTTTTCCACCAGTTCGGAAAAGTTGACCGCGACTGAAAGTGAGGTTCTTACCACAGGATGATTGTCTGGGCCGGTGTTGGAAACAGGTGATGTCGTGTTCATATGCTTGTCTTATCCTTATTGGCCAATGTTCGATGCCCCCTCAGGTTCTCCTCCGGCACAACGGGTAATAAAATGGGCTGAAACAGGTGGGTTGTCAAGAGAATGTCCTGATCGTGAGAATTTATTATCCCCCCGGCCGGAATAGCCAACGTCAGTTGCTTTCAACAAGGGCGTGTTGTCCTTTGAAAACCTTAGAAATTTAGAGGGTTGACTAAATCCGGCGATTGTCTTCATCTTCCTTCTGATGTATGTTAGGGTGATTCTGCTGGCGATTTTCGTTGATTCGCAGTGAGGGGCGCCCGTTAGAAACGGCTATCAATCAAAGGTTGAAGGTTAAATATCACAGAGGAGACGCATATGGCCTGGCTGGTTCCATCCGTTATCGCCACCCTGATCGGAACGGCCATTCTTGCGTTCTGCTACTACTATATTTATCTGGAAGACAAAAAAAGATATCTGAAAATATGGGCCGTCTCCTGGCTGATATACATGACACGCTACCTTTTCTTGCTGGGGTTCCTGACCTGGGAAAAGAGCCCATACCTTCTTATCGGGAATCAGACGGCCTGTCTGGTCAGCGGGGTGTTGCTTCTGTACGGCTCCTGTCTCTTTGTGGGCAAAAAATTTCCCCGTGTATTTATCTATATCGCTGTCGTGGGTGTCCTGTGGATTTTTATCAGTATTTTGAACCGGTTTTCGTTTCTGGTCATGTCTTTGCCTACGTTCAGCTTTCTTGCCGTGATTTATATCTGGACCGGATACGTATTTTGCAAGACGTCAAAATCAAGTGAAAAAGAGGCGGTCATCGTTGGCGTGGCCTTTATTTTATGGGGGATACACAAGGCGGATTATCCCTTCTTAAGGCCTTTGGTATGGTTTGCGCCCTGGGGGTATATGATCGGGGCCATGCTTGAGTTTATTTCTGCCCTGGGGCTATTGGTCCTTTACTTTAGAAAGACGAAAAATGAACTGGCGATGAGCCGTTCCCGGCTGGTGGACGCCCAACGTATCGCAACCCTTGGAGACTGGACATGGGATTTAAAGCACAAGGTTTTAAGTTGGTCCGATGAAACGTTCCGGATTTTCGGACGGACGCCTTCCGCGTTTACCCCCACGCTAAATGAATTTGAGTCCGCTATTCATCCGGATGATCATAGCACCTATGCCGCCTGCCGGGATGAGGCATTGTCACAGAATCTGGATGTGGAGACCGAACTGCGGATCATTCGTCCGGACGATAGCATCCGTCATGTGCATATCATTTTTTCAGTCATCAAAGATGCCGCTGACAGGCCGGTTGAACTGTCTGGAACTGTGCAGGATATCACTGAGCGCAAAAGGGCGGAGACAAAGCTCAAAGAAATGTCTAATTTGCTTTTAAGTGTTACTGAAGGCACCACGGATGCGATTTTTGTCAAAGACCTGGAAGGCAAGTATATCCTGGCCAACACCGCCACCTGCAAGGCAATGGGAAAGAGCCATGCCGATGTAATCGGACAAACAGATCGGGATTTATTTTCAGAAGAAACAAGCCGGGTTATCGACAAAGTGGATGCCGAGGTGATCCGCAGCGGAAAGCCTGTGCTTGCCGAAGAAAACCTGATCACAGCAGAGGGGGATACGGTCTGGCTGGCAAACAAGAGTCCGTTTAAGGATAAGGACGGCAGAACCATAGGACTGATCGGTATTTCACGCAATATTACCGAGTTCAAGCAGATGGCCCGGGAAAAGAAAATCCTTGAGGACCGTCTGATTCAGGCCCAGAAAATTGAGGCCATCGGCACCCTGGCCGGAGGTATTGCCCACGATTTCAATAATATCCTCTATCCCATTGTGGGCATGTCCGAGCTGCTGATGGAGGACTTACCCAAAGGCAGTCAAGAGCATGAAAATGCGGCTGAGATATTAAAAGCCGGCAAAAGGGGCAGTAAACTTGTCAGGCAGATTCTTGCCTTGGGCCGCCGGAATACAGAGCAGCAAAAGTTGCCTTTAAAGCTTCAGATCATTTTAAAGGAAGTGATGAAACTGATACGGGCAACCATTCCGTCCAATATCGACATCAGGGAGGATATCTCTGCTGGCTGCGGAGAAATAATGGCCGATGCCACACAGATGCACCAGATTTTAATGAACATCCTCACCAATGCGTTTCATGCCGTGGAAGATGGCGGCGGGCTCATCCGTGTGGGACTACATGAGGTCCATATCGATGCCGGCGAACTCGTGGACAGCGCACTTCCTCAAGGGGTATACGCACGCCTTTCCATAGAAGACACGGGACACGGGATGGCGCCTGACATCATGGATAAGATTTTTGAGCCCTATTTTACCACCAAGGAGAAGGAAAAAGGATCCGGCCTTGGGTTGGCTGTGGCATACGGTATTGTTAAAGAACATAATGGGGAGATAAAAGTATATAGTGAACCGGGCAGCGGGTCCACCTTTCATATATATCTGCCCGTTATCCGGGAACACGCTGCAACACCAGGCAAGCCTGCGGAAAAACGTCTTCAAAAGGGTCATGAACATATTCTTGTGGTGGACGATGAGGAACCCATCGTCAAGATGACAACGGCTGTACTCAAACGGCTTGGATACCAAGTCACTTCATTCTGCTCAAGCCCGGAAGCCTTCACGGCGTTCAAAAATGATCCGCAGGCCTTTGACCTTGTCCTGACGGATATGACCATGCCCCAGATGACGGGAAACGAACTGGCACGGAAAATAAAGGAAATCAGGCAGGATGTCCCTGTAATTATCTGCACCGGATTCAGTAAAGATATGAACCGGAAGAAGGCCGAGCAGACAGGCATTGACGGGTTTCTCATGAAACCTGTGATTAAATCGCAGGTGGGGCAATTGATTCGTCAGATGCTTGATGCAAAACCTTGAAAACCGCCTTCACATTTTTTTGAATGGGTATGCCGGAAAGATTTATTATTCCCCGGGCGCCGGCAGCAACCGCTGAACGACCTCCTCAAGAAATATAAAGAAAAGCGTTCTGGATTTTTCATAGGGGGCAAGATGCATGGGCTGGGGCGTTGACGACAGCCAGAATATCCTGTCACATTGATCAACCAGGCCGGTATTGTACTCCTCGGCGATAATGACCACCGTTGCGCCTTTTTCTCTGGCCGAATCGTAGACATTCCGGAAGGATTGAAAGCGGCCGGTCTCCGTGATAATCAGCAAGAGGGTGGCGTCATCCGCCATATTTTTCAAGGTGACCTCATCCGATACCGCCATGGCGGTTTTATCCGAACAGTTACGGAGCCGGTACTCAAAATACTGGGCACACAGAAGGGAGGGGCCGTATCCGAACAGGGCAATTTTTGGGTGGCGGTCAATCAATGCCAGCAGTTCATCAATCATGGCAGTGTCAAAGGTGTCAATAAACGATTTGACCCGGTTGAGTTCATCCGACTGTGTTTCCGGCGTCATCTGCTTTCCGTATAAAAAATCAAGATATTGCCGGTAATTGTTGAAGCCCAGCTTTTTAACGAACTTGGATATTTTAGATACCGAGCAGTTGCAAAATGCGGCGGCCTGGTTGATCCGGATGGTGGGCATGGTCCTGCTGTACTGGCGCATCTGTTCGTGGATATGCTTTTCCAAAGGGTTCAGGGTATTAAAATCAATAGTAATCATACGCGTTCTATGTCCGCCTTGTAATAAGTGATGATAATTGCTTACAGGATACGCTGAAAACCAATAAAAGCAATGGAAAATTTTCCATTTTCTGTGTGATATGTGTAAAATTATGGAAATATTTCCTTTTTCATTGACTATCGGCCGGTGCGCCTTTAGAATCCGATACAGTCACGAAACAAAAATTAAGACACCGGAGGCCCCCATTGGATACACATAAAATGATAGACCGTTTAAAAGAGATACTGACCCCTTCCCAGGTCAATACCGACCCTGAAGACCTTTACGATGCGTCGGCAGACCGGTACAAAAAGTATGCAAAGGTACGGCGGGTGCTGGATGTGCCCCTGCCCGCCGCCATCGTGTATCCCACATCTGCCAGGGAAGTCAGCAAGGTGCTGGCCTTTTGTAACGACGCAGGATTAAATGTCATTCCACGGGCCGGCAAGACCGCCACCGAAGGAGGACTGGAGAACTGGAAGGACAATACCATTGTTATCGATACCCTGCACTTGAACAAGATTTTAAAGATCGATACCTACAATATGCAGGCCACCGTACAGGCCGGTGTGCCGCTGCAGCAACTGGAAGATGAGCTCAGAAAGGAAGGGTTCACCGCAGGCCACTCCCCCCAGTCCAAGCCCGTTGCCAAATTCGGCGGCCTTGTGGCCACCCGGAGTATCGGTCAGTTTTCCACCCTTTACGGGGGTATTGAGGATATGGTGGTGGGACTGGAATGTGTTTTTCCCGACGGCCATATTTCCCGGATAAAAAATGTAGCCAGAAGATCCGGTGGTCCGGATATCCGTCATATTGTCATCGGCAATGAAGGGGCCCTTTGTTACATCACCGAAGTCACGGTGAAGATTTTCAGGTTTTACCCTGAAAACAACCGGTTTTTCGGCTACCTGATCAAGGATATGGAAACGGGTATCAAGGCCCTGCGTGAGGTGATGGTGAACGGTTTCCGCCCGTCCGTTGCCCGTGCCTATTCCGAAGAGGATGCGGCCCAGCACTTCTACCATTTCCACAAAAACAAATGTGTGCTCCTGTTCATGGCTGAAGGGCCTGAAGGGATTGTACAGGCCACGGGCCAGGCCATTGAGGCGGCGGTGGAAAAATTCAAGGACGGTATCATTGAGCAGGTTGACTCCCGGCTGATCGAAGACTGGTTCAACAATCTGAACTGGTCCCAGAAAGACATAGATGATGAGATGGAAGGGATGAGAGAGAACGACTCCCACGCCGGTTTCACCACGGAAATCTCCGCAGACTGGGAAACCATCCCCAAGATTTACAACAACGTGATGCAGCGGATCAAAGCGGAGTTTCCCCGGGCCCATGACCTGACCATGCTGGGCGGCCATTCCTCCCACAGCTATATCAACGGCACCAATATGTACTTTGTCTACAACTACCATATTCATTGTGCCCCGGAAGATGAGATGCGGGTGTACCACCATCCCCTGCAGAGAATCATCGTTGAAGAGACCCTGAAACTTGGCGGCTCCATGTGCCATCACCACGGCATCGGAAAATTTCGAAACGAGTGGACCAAAGACGAGCACGGTTCTGCCTATTACATGCTTGAAAAACTCAAAGAGTCATTTGATCCCAACGGTATCATGAACTTTGGAACCATCTTCCCCCAGGATGAAGGGAAAAAATACCAGCAATAGGCATGAACATTCTGTGTGCGGTTAAATTTGTTCCCGATGTGGACAGCGTTGCCATTGATGTTGAGAATCTGGCAGGCACATCCTCCCGGAGGATACTGAACCCGGATGACGCCTGTGCCCTGGCCTTTGCCTTACAGGTGAAGGCCGGGCATCCGGGATGCAACATCGAAGTGGTGAGCCTGGGACCGCTGTCCGTCCGTCCCCATATGGAAGACCTGTTAAGGCTTGCCGTGGACCGGGGGACCCTGATTTGCGATCCGTTGCCGGACGGCTGCAGTGGTGTGACCAGCCGGGTGCTGGCAACGTATATTGCCCAGCGCCCCTATGACTGCATATTGACCGGCAGCCATTCCCTGGACGGGGGCTCTGCCCGGGTCCCGGTGGAGATTGCGGAAATCCTCGGCCTGGACCAGATGCTTGGCATCATAGGGATTGATCCGGATCAGTTTGCCCCCCAACGGTTTAACAGCGGGCCTGCGGTTGTCGAAGTGGCGCAAGAGGGTGGGATCGCCACCTATGAGATGGCCATGCCATGCGTATTTAGCCTGACCCGGGACAGCGGCTACAAGCTGCCTTATGTGAAACTGACCGATATGCGGCGGGATGTGTCGGATGGTCTGACCGTCATTGACTGCAAAACGCTTGGATTATCTGACGGTGACCTGAAAGGCGCACCCCTTTATACTGAGGCGGTAACCTGGTATCCCCAAACCTTTGCTGAAAAGGAAAAAAAGATCGTTCAAACGGACGAGGCAGGCATTGATTATGTGTTTGATGTTTTAAAGGCCGAAGGGTTCCTTTCACGATGAAACGCACCTGTATTTTTCAGGATACCGACCGCCCGGGCAGTACTCCGGATTTGCTGGGGGCAGCAAAGAAGCTTCACGGTGACAGGAGGGCAGAGTCCCATGTGGTCATTATCAATGGATCCATAGATGAGCATTTGGGTGTGTTTAATCATATTCACCGGGTGGCAGATGGCCTGGTGGCCGAATATGATCCTAAAGGACTCACGCAGATTCTGGAAAACCTGCAGAAGGACTACGGATTTGACTATATCTTGATCCCTGATACCAATCTGGGCAAAATGATTGCCCCGCGGCTGGCCCAACGTCTTGAAGCAGGCCTGGTCTCAGGCGTGACGGATATAAAACGCCGGGGTGAGGATATCGAAATCCGAAGGCCCGCCTTTTCCGGAAAAATTCTTGAGGGGATAAAAATTACGGGATCAGGGCCTGTGGTCCTGGGACTGCGGCCCAATGCCTTTGATTATACATCAACGGGCAGGCTGAAGACCACCGTGTCCGAGTATACAACGGCTGTGACCACCCGGAGTGCCGTCAAACGTCTCCGTGTGGCGGGCAGCAATGGCGATATCCAAACAGGTGGGAACAAGCCCCGTGATATTCGGGACAGTGAGGTCATCATCGCAGGTGGCGGCGGGGCGAAAGACCATTTTACCGCACTTAACAAATTGGCCGAAGCATTGGGGGGAACGGTGGCTGCCAGCAGGAAACTGGTGGATCAGGGGATCGCCCCGCGCGCCATACAGGTGGGCCAGTCCGGGAAAACGGTGTCTCCCCGGTTGTACATGGCCATAGGGATCCACGGAAGCATGCAGCATCTGGCGGGCCTGCGGCAGGTGGACACCCTTATTTCGGTCAATAAAACCGCCCATGCCCCCATCTGCAGCCTGTCGGACATCGTTGTGCAGGGGGATGCCGGGGAATTCATCCGAAGACTTATGGAAAAAATTGTGAATGACAGATCTGGACGTAAAGGAAGCTGATATGAAGGTAACGGATTTTAACATGGATTTCTTTTCCCTGAAGGGGAAAAATGCCATTGTCACCGGCGGCAACAGCGGTCTGGGACAGGCCTTTTCCGTAGCCCTGGCCAAAGGGGGGGCAAACGTCATGGCACCGAGCATCATGGATGATGACGGTGAAACCCGCAAATTTGTGGAAGACTGCGGTGTTGCGTACCGCTATACATATGCCGACATCACGGCGGATGGCGAATGCAAACGCGTGGTGGACGACTGTGTGGCTGCCTTTGGCAGCATCGATATCCTGGTGAACTGTGCCGGCATCTGCATCAATGTGGAAGACGTTACGAAATTTACACGGAAAGAGTGGGACAAGATGGTCTCCGTGAATCTGACAGCCGCCTTTGAGATGACCCATGAGGCCTGCAAACATATGATTGCGCAAAAATCCGGCAAAGTGGTGAATATCGCCTCCCTGTATTCCTTTCTGGGCGGGCAGTGGTCCCCGGCTTATGCTGCCACCAAACACGGGATCGTCGGCCTGACCAAGTCCATGTGCGACGAACTGGCGCAGTTCAATATCCAGGTTAATGCCATTGCCCCGGGGTATTTTGCCACCGAGCTGACGGAAAAAACCAGAAAAGACGAAAAACAAAACGCCCGGATTATCTCTCATATCCCCGCCAACCGCTGGGGATGGACTGCGGATCTCATGGGAGCCTGCGTTTATCTGTGCAGCGATGCCTCAAACTATGTCAACGGGACGGTGTTGACGGTGGACGGCGGATATTTGATGCGGTAAAGGATCTGACATGGAAAAATATATCATCGCAATTGACGGTGGCACCCAGAGTACAAAGCTTTCCATTTTCAATACAAATGGTGTCGAAATCTGCTCCGAATCGGTACCGCTTCACCCCATTCACTTTTACGGGAACGGCCGGGCCGAACATCCCGGAGATGACCTCTGGGACAGCCTTAAGGCAGCCTGCCGGGGCCTGTTTCAAAAGTTTACGGGAGATCGGGACCGGATCATCGGTGTGGGGCTGGGCTCCATCCGTTGCTGTAGGGCCCTGATCGGGACAGACGGGGAGCTGGTTTCGCCGGTACAAAGCTGGATGGACCTTCGTCTGGCAAGCCCTTACGTACACGAGGACGATGCGGTCCGATACGTGACCACGACCACAGGCTATCTCACCCACCGTCTTACAGGAGAAACAAAGGACACCCGGAGCAACTACGTGGGGCCCTGGCCCATTGATCCTGAAACACTTGACTGGTATGGGGACGGTGAGCCGTTCGATGCATTCACCACACCCCGTACGATGCTTTTCGATCTGGTGGACCCGGCCACCGTGCTGGGAGAGATTACGGAAAAGGCCGGCCGCACCACGGGGATCCCCGCAGGTATCCCCGTCGTCTCAACGGCAAATGATAAAGCTGTGGAGGGACTGGGGGCAGGCCTCACGGACGACGGCACCGTCCTGGTTTCTCTGGGCACCTATATCACCTCCATGATGGCCGGCACCAAAGAAGGGTTTGACACCCTCAACTATTGGAGCAATCCCGGGGCCGTACCCGGGGAATACCTCTATGAGAGCAGCGGGATCCGGCGGGGCATGGCCACGGTCACCTGGGTGAAGGAACTTTTGGGGTCTGACATTATAGAAGAGGCAAAACAAAAAAAAGTATCCCCGGAGGCCTTGCTGAACGCAATGGCGGCCGAGGTGCCCCCGGGATGTGACGGCCTTTACACCATACTCAACTGGTTGCCCCGGCCCACCCACCTCCATGAACGGGGGATGATGATCGGCTTTAACAGCACCCACAAAGGGCCGCACATGTTCCGGTCGGTGCTGGAGGGCATCGCGCTTACCATGGTAAACCACGCCCGGGCCATGTGTGACGAAATGGGACGCCCGCTGACCAACCTTGTGGTGAGCGGCGGCGGGTCAAACGGAGACCTGTTCATGCAGATCTTTGCCGATGTTTTCGGGGTACCGGCCCACAGAAACGAAGTAAACGGCTCCGCCAGCATGGGAGCGGCCATCTGTACGGCCCTTGCCCTGGGGGTATACAAAGACAGGCAGACGGCCATCGACAATATGGTGCGCCGCCGGGATACCTTTGTGCCAATCGATGAAAACGTGGATCTTTACGACAAGATCAACCGGGAGGTTTATCAGCGGATTGCACCGGCCACCGACGATCTTTTGATGCGGTCCCATAAAATTTTCAACCGGGAGTAATCCTGAACGCTTGGCGAATTTTTACCTGTCGGGCGTGTGGCTAATTCTCCCGGTATGCCACAGGATGCGGCATACCGGGAGGAGGGAAACTTACCTTTGTGCCGTTATCGACGTGCATGAATGGGCACGAAATCAAACGCGGTGTTTCCGGTATAGACCTGCCTGGGGCGGCAGATCTTCCACTTGGGATCGTCCATGCTTTCCTTCCACTGGGCGATCCAGCCGGGCAGGCGGCCGATGGCGAACATCACCGTGAACATGTTGGTGGGGATGCCGATGGCCCGCAGCACGATGCCGCTGTAAAAGTCAATGTTGGGATAGAGGTTGTGGTCAACAAAGTAGGGATCCTTGGTGGCCACTTCTTCAAGTTCCTTGGCAATATCCAGCAGGGGATCTTTGATGTTCATGGATTCCAGTAATTCGTCACACATCTTTTTCATGATTTTGGCCCGGGGGTCGTAGGTCTTGTAAACCCTGTGGCCGAATCCCATCATGCGGAAAGGGTCTTTTTTGTCTTTGGCCTTTTCAATGTACTTATTGAAATTCCCACCATCCTCCTGGATTTCCGTAAGCATCTCGATCACGGCCTGGTTGGCACCGCCGTGCAACGGTCCCCACAGGGCGGAGATACCGGACGAAATCGCAGCGTATAGGTTGACCCTGGCGCTGCCCACCACACGGACCGCAGAGGTGGAGCAGTTCTGTTCGTGATCGGCATGGAGTATCCAGAACACCCGAAGGGCATTCACGGCGGCCCGGTTGATCTCGTAGGGTTTCACCGGGGTTTCAAACATCATGTTCAAAAAGTTTTCGCAGTAGGTCAGGTCCGGCCGGGGCAGAACCAGTTCGTGGCCCCGGGAAATCTTGTAGGACATGGCTGCCATGGTCCTGACTTTGGCCAGCAGCCGTGTCATGGTCAGGGTGATCTCTTCCTTTTCGCTCTCGTTTTCCAGGATGGGATAAAAACTTCTCATGGCGTTCACCATGGAGGAGAGAATTCCCATGGGATGGGAGGCCCTTGGAAAGTTCTGGTAAAAGGCCTTCATGTCCGTATGGACCAGGCTGTTGTCATTGAGCATGATGGAAAACTGGGTCAGCTCGTCCCGGTTGGGCAGCCGGCCGTGGATGAGCAGATAGGCGGTCTCTTTGAAGGTGGCGTTTTCCGCCAGCTGTTCCACCGGAATGCCCCGGTATCTTAAAATGCCTTTTTCTCCATCCATAAAGGTGATCGCGCTGGTGCAACTGCCGGTATTGGCATACCCCGGGTCCAGGGTGATAAATCCGGTCTCGGATCTTAGGTTGGTGATATCGATTGCCTTCTCTCCCTCGGTGCCGATAACGACGGGGAGCTTTATCTCGCTTCCATTGTATGTCAGCGTCACAAATTCTTCCATAGTCTTCTCCTTTCGAAAATACCCGGGCAGTGTAGGCCTGTCAAAACGCTTTTGTCAATACTAATGTCTGCTATTTTTCACAGATTTGTAATTTCATTAATTATACAATACTAATTTTCATTAAACATAAGAATGTGCTTCAAAGCGCGGCCTCGGGCGGTGTTCTGCCGGGGGATCATGCGGTGTATCGGCTGATTGACATTTCCAAAACCAGGGGGTAAAACCTGGGTATATTCTTGCCTCATTCATACTACGATCAGGAGACCGCCATGCATCCAGCCGTGAAAAAAATTCTGTGGATTTTTGTTTTGGCCTGTCCGCTATGGGGTGTTTCGGCACCGGTGACAGCCCGGAATCCGTCTGGTCCGGATGGTGACGCCACACGGATACAAGCCCTGAAGAGTGATGCCAGGGGGCCGTTTCAGTCAATCCAATGGTATTGTCCGGATGGAAAAATCCTGCCGGCCAAAGAACGGTGTGCGTCTCCCGGGGGGCGCCAGCACGGCCGGCTCAAGGATTGGGTGGCGGATCTGGCGCGTAAGCGGCACATTTTTTTGAACGTTGTCCTTTCCGGGGCGGATCCTTTTGCCGTCTGGGATGAGAAAACCTTTCAGTCCCGGCTGAAGCAATACGCCTTGGTGCAGTATCTGATCCAGGCGGACCAGGGATGGATCTACCGGCAGGCCCGGTATTACCGGGGAGCGGTACAGGCGGAAGATGAAAGCGCCTGGGGCAAATCATTTCTGGACTGGCTGCTGGGGGATACAGAGCGCCTGAAGACAAGCTTTTTCCAAGTCCGTGAGGCCTGCCGGACCATTCCGCATTCCAACGGGAACCAAAACAGGCTTCAGACCATCAGGGCCTTATCAAAGAATATATCCGACCAGATGTCTGCGTTTACCCCGATACGTATTAAGATCCACGGCCAGCCGGGACCCGACGATCTTGCGGCGGTCAGGGTATTTTGGGATAAACACGGCACCGTGATGGATGCAGACCGGGCCGGACAGTTCCGCACTCTGGTTGAGAATCTCGAGGCGGAATACGCCCTGTCACATTCCCGGCGCCTGGCAAAACTGATTGACGGGACGAAGGATAAAAAGCTGGTTCAGGGGTTGACGGCGATCACGGCATTGCTTCACACGGATGACACCGGCCGCATTATTTGGGCCGGGGAAGGTGAAAACCCGTTCGGCCGCATGGCAAGTCTTCTTTTAGATATCCGCGGTTGGATGACCGAATCCATTGCAGTAAACCGCCTTTCTCTCATGGATGCCTCGCTTGAACTGGAGACGATCATGCTGTCCGCCATCCGGGGCTGGCAGCCTGAAACCCTCGGAGAATTGATGGAGAAGTGCCGTGTCCTGGTCACGGCCGCCACGGGGGCAGGCTACCTGGAGTTATGGGAGCGCGACGCCTTTGAACTGTCCGGTCTGCCCCAGGGCCAGGATCGGCTGAACTTCAGGGAGATTCGTCTCAGGTCGGAACAGATGCGGCGGGTGGTGGATTGGGGCGTCGGTATGATCCGTTCATACTACCAACCGGAGATTGATACATTTTCCAGGTTTGAACCCCTGGTCCACGGTGCGGTGGATGACCGCATCCGTTCGTCCGTCCTGTTGAGCCTGGGGGACGCCGCCGGCCGGCTGACCGAAGTGTTGACTGCCGAAACCGGATGGACCCACCGGCTGCCCGACGGAATAAAACCCCACGGTGTTCGCGGACTCAATTCAGGGTTGGCCTACGGACCACTGGAAGTGGTGGATGATCCGTCCGGTCCGGCAGTCACGGATGCCAAAACCATATACGCCTTTACAACGGTGCCTGCCGAACTCAAACCCGTTGCCGGCATCCTGGCGGTCTCCGAGGGCAACCTGGTTTCCCATGTCCAGCTTCTGGCAAGAAACCTGGGGATCCCCAATGCAGCGGTGACCCCGGATACCCTGGCGGCACTCAGGGAGTATTCAGGCCGCCCGTTCTTCTTTGCCGTGTCCGCAAAAGGCGGCGTGGTCTTGAAACCGGATGGTGTGCTTTCCCCGCAGGAGAGGGATCTTGTCCGAAACCGGCGGCGGCAGCCTGAACGGTTCAGCGTGCCGGTGGAAAAGATCGATTTGTCCAGAACGGCGCCGGTGACCCTGAGCCGGTTACGGGCCACGGATTCAGGCCGGCTCTGCGGTCCGAAAGCAGCCAACCTGGGGGAGTTGAAGTACCTTTTTCCCGCATATGTGGGAGAGGGCATCGTACTGCCTTTCGGATTGTTCAGAGAACACATGGAACAGCCCATGCCGGGGCAAAACAGCTCTTACTGGGATTTCCTTGTCCGGTCCCTGGCCGTACCCGGGGAGAATGAGGCCGAACGGCTGAAAGCCCTTTCGCAACTGAGGGATGCCATCAGGAAGATGCCGCTATTGCCCGGGTTTGAATCCGGGCTGGATGAGCTGTTCCGGACTGAATTGGGAGGCATGATGGGAACAGTGCCGGTGTTTATCCGCAGTGATACCAATATGGAAGATATCAGTGAATTTACCGGTGCCGGGCTCAACCTTACCGTGTTCAACGTCCGGGACAGGAAGGCCCTGCTACAGGGCATCCGCGATGTCTGGGCATCTCCCTACAGCGAGCGAAGCTACCTGTGGCGGCAGAAGTACCTGAGCAATCCGGAGAACGTTTACCCCTCGGTGTTGCTGCTGCCCACGGTGAATGTGGAAAGATCGGGTGTGGTGATCACCCACGGCATTGCCTCGGATCAGCCCGAAGATATAACCGCAGCGTTCAGCCTGGGGGCGGGCGGTGCCGTGGAAGGCCAGACGTCGGAGACCTATCTGATGCGCGCCGGCGGCCGCGACCTGCTCCTGACGCCGTCCCGGGAAAGGTGGCATATCCGCCTGCCTCCCGAGGGTGGGTCGGCAAAGGTCCGGTCGCTGCTGCACCGGCCGGTGCTATCCGGGGATGATCTTTTGAAAATACGTAATCTTGTGGCCGAGGTCCGGCGTATACTGCCGGGGACGCCAGGTATCGAAGGCCACGGCCCCTTTGACATTGAAATGGGATTTTTGGCAGATGAGATCCGGCTGTTCCAGGTCCGTCCGTTCATGGAGAACCGCCGGGCCGCGAGGATGAACTACCTGCAGGAAATGGACAGGCAGCACACGGCGCCTGAAACCCTTTCCCTGAACAGGAGGATTGACCCGTGACATTTCTAGGTATCAGGTCCGGCTGGTTGTGCTTTTATGTACTGCTGGCAGGCGTTGCTCTTTTGCCGTCAATGGGTTCCGCCTATCCCATCGACGGGTTTGACAGAACCGGCATCCGTCGCCTGGCATACGCCACTAGGGTCATGGTAGGCCAAATGCCGGGGGCTGAACTTCCGGCCGGAGCCATGCTGGAGACTGAGGCGATATCTCTGGCATTGGCGGACCGCCCTGTGGATCTTAAGGCACCGTCCCTGTTATCAGACTCCCGGTTTCAGGAGCATATTTCTTCTTTATTTCCCAACCGGGACCAAAGCTATTCCGTCGCCGTACTGGATATTACGGCGGGCCGAAGGATACGGCTTGCCCTCCACCAGGCTCACCGGAGGTTCCCGGTGGGAAGCATCGGGAAACTGGCGGTGGCGGCGGGGCTGTTCGCCGAGTTAAAGCGCCTTTACCCTGATGATGAGGCCCAGCGCCTTAGAATGCTCAAGCAACGGATTGTGGAAGCCGGATCCTGGATTGAAACCGATCATCACACCATTCCCGTGTTTGATCCGGAGACCCACGGCTTTACCATTCGCCAGGCCAGGCAGGGAGACCGGTTTTCCCTGTATGAATGGGCGGACCATATGATTTCCGCAAGTGCGAACTCCGCAGCCAGTACCCTGTGGAAGGAAATTGTGCTGATGCGCCACTTCGGCCGGGCCTATCCCCCGGACA
>CAJWHT010000004.1 GCA_913041495.1 uncultured Desulfobacteraceae bacterium
GCCCACCAGGGCGTTGACAAAGGCCACAAGTTTCCTGGCAATGCCTCCCCGGGTCATGATGGCCCCGGCCAGGATGAAAAAGGGGATGGCCAGGAGCACGAATTTGTCCAGGGCGTTAAACAACTGCTGGGTGATGATGTGCAGGGGGGTGGAGGTGAAAAACACCAGGCAGACCAGGGTGGTGATGCCGAGGATGACGGCAATGGGCATTCCCAGGAGCAGCAGGGCGGCAAAGCAGACGCAGATGGTCAGTATCATCGAATGGCCTCCTGATTCAGTCCCCGCAGGAATTCAACGGCCTTGGCAACAAAACGGATGCCGATGACGATTGAAAATACCGGTATGGGCAGATAGGCGATGTACATGGGGATTTCCATGGTGGGGGAGGTGGTCTCGTACCCGTGCATCCGCAGGACGATTTTCCAGGAATACCAGGCCACGGTGAAAAAAAACAGGGCGGACAGGATATTGGTCAGGCCCTTGACCAGGCCCTGCAGGGGCTGCCCCATTTTGGACACCACAAGATCCATGGTGAAATGACTGCCGGTTTTAACACCGATGGACGCCCCCAGGAATGCGATGAAAACCCCGAGGTACCGTCCCAGTTCCTCGTACCAGGTAAAGCTGTAATTGAATACGTACCTTGCAATCACCTGAACGAACCCGATCAGGGCAAGGCTTAAAATCGTCCAGACCAGGGCGATGTTTTCCACCCGGTCTAAATATTGAAGAATCCGCTGCACAAAAGGCCTCCGAAATACGAGCGCAGGCCGGGGCTTAAAAACGCCCCGGCCTGCGTCTGGGTGATATGCTTATTGCTGATGGGCCTTGATTTTCGCCAGCATGAAATCGAAGAGATCATCCCCGATTTTTTTGCGGTACTTGTTCCATACCGGCACCATGGCCTGCCTGAAAACATCCCTTTCTTCCGGGGTGAGTTCAAGGATTTCTATCTCGTTTTTCTTGGCATAATCGGCGATGGAAATCCCGGATTTGGGGAGGGCGTCGTGGAGGCCGGCATTGACTTTCCGGTTGGTATCAATGGCGATTTTGGCCGCTTCCTTGAAGATTCCCTGTTCCTTTTCGGACAGGCTTTCCCAGTAGTCGATGCTGACCACGATGATGCATTCGGTCAGGCAGTGCTGGGTCCGGGTAACATGTTTGGTGACCTCGGTGAACTTCATGAGAACCGAGGTGAGAATGGGGTTTTCCTGGGCATCGATAACGCCGGTCTGCAGGGCGTTGTAAGTTTCCGGGAAGGGAATGCCCACAGGGGAGGCCCCCAGTTGTTTGAACGTGTCCAGGTATACCGGAGAGTTCATTACCCTGACCTTCAGCCCCTTGATGTCTTCGGGGGTTCTCACCGGGCGTTTGTTGTTTGTGAAGTCACGGATTTCATTTTCGGTCCATCCGATGGCGATAAATCCTTTTTTAGGAAAATAAGAGAAAATCTTTTCCTGGACTTCGGGATCATCCAGGGTGGCGTAGGCGGTTTTCCGGTCCGGGAAGATAAAGGGCATGTCCAAAATTGCGCCCTGGGGTACAAAGTTCTGGAGCACCGCTGTGGTCAGTGCGGCAATCTGCAGGGTGCCTGCCTGCACCTGCTCTGCCATGGAACGCTCTCCCCCAAGCTGTCCGGAAGGAAAGGTGGCAATATCGATTTTACCGTGGGTTTTTTCCTTCACATAAGCGGCAAAGGCATCCACCCCTTTGGCCTGGCCGTGGAAGGGCGGGGCCACATGGCCGAATTTCACGCTGCCGGCAAAGGCGGGCAATGCCAGGGCTGTCATCAGGATCAGGGCAAGACCTGTGATCAGGCTGATTTTCACACTTGTTTTTTTCATCTCATTCTCCTTAAAAAGGGCCCTGCCGTCAATTGGGGCGGGTTCTTACGGGCCGGGTTCGGTACTGGTGTATCAGAACAAAATTTAAGGACCCGTGTACCCCAAAAGTTTTCTATTTGTCAACTTGAATCGGGTGTGGTGGGAACGCCAAATGGGATGAAAGTTGCAGTGTCCACTAATTTTCGTTTCCGGATTTGTCTTTAAAGGTATAAAAGTTAAGGAGATTGGCGGATGTGCAGATGTTTTCTTAGGTCGCGCAGGCCTTTTCCTTAATTTGCAATAAATGTCATAATAGGAAACTTTGTGCCGGATCATCCCGGCAGATCCTTGCCCGACATCAGGTGCTCCTCCATAAACCGTATTTCATCAATGCCGGATATCACGATGCCCGGATCAGGAGTGAGGTCTGTAGTATCGGTTTTCCCCTTGTATTCGACATTGGACAGGATATGCTTGATGCAGTTGATCCTCGCCTTTTTCTTCTTGTCCGACCGGATAATTGTCCAGGGGGTTTTGGACCGGTTGGTTTCGTTGAGCATCTGGAACTTCCGGATGGTGTTGTCGTCCCATTTGTCCTGGGCCGCCAAATCCACGTCAGAAACCTTGTACTGTTTCAGGGGATCGGTAAGGCGCGATTGAAAGCGCTTGTCCTGCTCCGACTTGGAAACACTGAAATAAAACTTGAACATCTGGATGCCGCCTTTGACCAGCATGGATTCCAGCAGGGGGACATCCTTGAGAAAACGCTTGTTCTCCTCATCCGTACAGAATCCCATGGTGGGTTCCACCATGGCCCGGTTGTACCAGCTGCGGTCAAAGAGGACGATTTCACCGCCAGATGGCAGGTGCTGGATATACCGTTGAAAATACCATTGGGTCCGCTCCCTGTCACTGGGTTTGGACAGGGCGACGATTCTGGCCCCCCGGGGATTTAAGTGTTCCACCACCCGTTTTATGGTACCGCCTTTGCCTGCGGCATCCCGCCCTTCGAAGATCAGCAGGAAACGCTCCCCTTCGGAGATAACGTGATTCTGCCATTTGAGCAGTTCGACCTGAAGAGACTTAAGTTCTGCCTCATAGTCCAGGGTGGTTTTTTTTACCCAGACGGCCCGGTGTTTTTTTGATTTTTCAGTGTGACGATTCTTATGCCCGGTGTGCTCCTTTAATTTGAGATCAAGGGGGGCGTCTTCTTTTTTGGTCATGGCGGTCTCCCTTTTTTATTCTTTGTTGATCTTTGAAATCTGTTCCGTACCGTGCATAATGTGGGGAAGGCATTGAATTACCTGGATAAGGCCGAATACTGCGACACCGTGGTGGGCACCTAAATGCCCGTCTCCGAAAGTTCGGATGATTTCGCTGCCCGCCGTAATGATGAGAATAACCCCGGAGATCAGATTCAGCCAGGGATTCTCTGCAATTGCCGTAAGTCTTGGCATGGGCGTCCTCCTTGGTTGGGTTTGGCGTTGCCCTTCAGTATATCAGCATTTGGCAAATATAAAACAGATATATTGTGTTGCCATGTACGGCGCTTTTATCCAAAATCACCATTCGGTGCAGGAGCGGTTCACCGCAATTGAAGTGGTTACAAAATTTGGGCGCTTCAGGTTTAATTGACATGTCTGACATATGATGTGTATTGTTCTGTGCGCCATTCAAAATGAAAAACGGCAAAATGAAAAATGCGGGGTTGTGATCTGCCAGGTTCTATTCGAAGAGAGAATGAAAAATTTGTCAAACCCCATTGCCGGTGCATTCCGGGCGCTTTTGGTATCGAACCTAAATTATTGAAGGAGTATCACATGGCGTTTCTTTTAAATTTGATCTGGTTCATATTCGGCGGCGGTGCCATATCCTGTCTGCTGTGGCTGCTCACCGGAACCATTCTCATATTGACCGTGGTGGGAATCCCCTTTGGATATGCTGCCTTCAGGATCGCCGGGTTTGCCGCGTTTCCCTACGGCAAGGAGCTGGTGGATGCCCGGCATGTGGGGGAGGAACGGGTGGTGGGGACCTCTCTTGGGAATTTTCTCTGGATCGTGCTTGCCGGTATCTGGCTTGCGGTTTCCCATCTCCTGGCCGGCATCAGCCTTTGCCTGACCATCATCGGCATTCCCTTCGGCTTTGCCCATTTCCGGCTGGCCGGGGTCTGTTTTGCCCCCCTGGGCAAGCGGGCGGTGTCGAAAGACTAAGATGTGGATACACACAGACTCAAGGGGCGGCGGGAAAACTGCCGGAATACCGTAGCAGTATTCCGGCAGAAAGGGTGAAACAAGCTGATTTTACAAGGCGCTTTCCGGATGGAAAACGTTTACTTCTTTGAGTTCGTCTCCTAGGTATTCCCGTTCGTTGGGGCCCAGGATGCCCAAAGAAAGGCAGATCAGGGTCCACAGGTGGACCACATGGTAGTTTCCGCCGTAGTGCTCGCTGAGTTCATGGATCTGGGCGTGGCAGTTGTGGCAGCCGGCAATGCAGTATGTGGCGCCGGTGTTTTGGATCTGCTGGTCTTTAAGGCGGCCGTAGGCCAGCCGTTCTTCCTTGAAGCCCGACTGGAGGAATCCTCCGCCTCCGCCGCAACAGTAGTTGTTGGAGCGGTTGGGCTGCATGTCGATGAAGTTTTCCTCACCCACAACGGATTTAACAACAAAGCGTAGGTCATCCGCAATGGGATCGCCGTAGCTTTTACGGACGATCTGGCAGGGATCCTGGACCGTGAATTTGATCTTAAGATCCTTGTTCCAGTCTGCGTTGACCTTGAGTTTGCCTTCACGAATCCATTTGGCGTAGTACTCGTAGATATTTTTAACGTCAAAGCTGTGTTCCAGGTTGTATTTTTTCAGTCCGGCCCGGACTGAGAAGGTGACGTGCCCTCACTCGGTGTTCAGGAAGGTTTTTGTCTTCAGTTTGTTGGCCTGTCCCACGGTGGTGGCGGTAATCTGCTTCCAGGACGGATCATCGGCCAGGAACATGCAGTAATTTTCCCCGGCCCAGCCTTTGGAGCCGTATGTCCAGTCCACACCGGCCAGATGGAGGATTTTCCACAGGGGGACCATCTCGTCCGGTTCTGTAACCGGTTCCCTGGAGTTCTGGTTCAGGAAAAACTGTGCCCCCGCTTTGTCGATGGGGGCTTGCATTTCAGCAAACTCCGGCTGGGCTTCCCTGTATTCTTCAAGGACGTCCTCAACCACGAATTGAAAGTCTTCTTCCGTGGTTCCCATGGCAGAAGTCGTGTCATTTCTTAGGGCCATGTCGCAGGATGCCAGGATGCCTTTGGGGCGGTCCTCTCTGGGACGCAGTCCCCTGGCGTTGAAGATCAGTTGGGGGATATCGATTTTCATGGGGCAGACATAGATACAGCGCATGCACATGGTGCACATCCAGGGCCAGTCCGAGGCAATGATTTCCTCATCCATGCCTAAAGCAGCCATGCGCAAAAACTTTCTGGGATCCATATCCGCAAGGCCCGTTGCCGGACACCCGGACGAGCAGGCCCCGCAGGTCAGGCAGGCATTGAGGTTCCCGCCTTCGGGCAGGAGATCCTTTACCTTGTCTAAAAATGTTGAGGCCTTTTTGTTCCGGCCGAGTTTGATGACAGCTTCCGTCATTGTGATTCCTTTCGTTCTCTGATTGCAGTGGGGTCGCAGGCGTTTATATGAAAGAACCAAATAACTCGTTGAATTCTTTCATGGTTTGTTGTGGGCACGCCGAATAACATTCATGGACGGCCCATGGCCGTTAGTGGTAATCGTGGGTGCCCATCACCACGTCCACACCGGTTTTATCCTTGATGATGCCGGCCAGATCTTCGGCACTGGTGTAGGGGCAGCGGGGAACGGCATTTGCCAGGCAGGAACTCAGATAAATTTTATCCGGCTTGATTTCAGCAAGTCTGGCTGCCATGCCAAGACTTGGGACAACGGCCCTGCCCGGGCACTGGCATTTGACAAATGACACCACTGCCGACGGGGTGTTAAACTTTCCTTCTCCCTGGGCGGCGGCCTTGAGGCAACGCCACTCGCCGGGGCATCCGTAACCCTGGTCGATGTAGCTGCCGCAACCAACGATTGCAACTTTTTCCATATCTTTTCTCCTTACCGGTCTGGTTATCAGCTTCATTCCCATAGACACATAAACCATCGATTGGAGCACAATGCATGCCAGGAATTCTTCAATTGGTGTGATGGCCGGTTGTGATATGAATTCAATCGGTTATGTGCCTTCCTTGGGGTGCCTGTTTTTAAAGGTGGTTGCAGTTTTGCGACTTTAGGCCATGGGGCGTGTTGGTATTGCGACTTTTGGTGGTATCCGTGGAAAAGGCCTACAAAAAAACTCTTTTCCGGAGGGGAGGTTTAAAGTACAATGCGCGGAATCGGTTGGCATATACCCAAACAGGCGTGTGTAACTAAGAGAGTTATGGATCGACGGGCGTTTTTAAAATCTGCGGGCGGGATGGTGGTGCTGAATGTGTTTTGCTCCGGCACGGGGCCTTTGGCTGCAGCAGAGTCAATCTCCCCTGCATTGGGGCCGGAAGGCTTCGGCTGCCGAAATACAGGGCCTGATACTCCGGGTTCCGATACACAGGATCCTGCTATGAGGGACAGCCACATCAAGGACCAGTTGATCAAATCCAAGTTTTTTGACCGGCATTTTGATGATGATGTGGTGCTTGGGGACCGGCACATGGGTCAGCTTCGCGGCTGTCTGACCCGTATTAAGCGGCTGCAGCGGCTGGTGGGGTACGCCAATTTCTGCCTGCTGGGGTTTGACGAGGCCCTGGCCTATGCCAAGGGGTATGCCCGCGTGGGGCGGTTTACAAAAGAGGAACTTGGCTTTCTGGAAAAGATTTTTTACAGCCCTGCGGCAGTCTACGGGTTTAAAGGGGAAAAGCCCATCCCGCAGATGACCGACCGGATACCGGAGAAGGATACGGTGAAAATCAAGCACACCGGCAATTACCTGTTCAGGGGGAAACCTGTGGAAACCTACGGGGATATCCGGAAGCAAATCGGAAGGGATGCGGTACTGACCTCCGGTGTCCGGGGGGTGATGAAGCAGTTTTTGCTTTTCCTGAACAAGGCGGCTGAAAGCCGGGGCAATCTGTCCATGGCCTCCAGATCCCTGGCACCCCCGGGGTACTCCTTCCACGGCACCGGCGATTTTGACGTGGGGGAAAGGGGCTTTGGCATTGACAATTTTACGGAAAAATTCACCCAGACCCGGGTATACAACAAACTGTCCGATTTAGGATACATCAAGTTCAGATATGATCGGGAAAATGACCTGGGGGTTCGCTTCGAGCCCTGGCATGTTGAAGTGGGATAACCGCGCCCTAAAAGGGTTCGTGATGCGCAAAGCAAAGGTCTGTGGCCCGATGTTTTTCGTGCTATCCCTTCTTTTTCCCTGTATTGTCTTTCCTTCGCTTTCCATTGCCGGCCCGTCTCTGGAATTTTCCGTCCACGACCTTGCCTCGGGAAAACCCGGGGCCACAGCCCTGATTGTCGGCGGCATCCAGGGGGATGAACCCGGGGGGTTCAACGCTGCGGCTCTCATTACCACCCATTACGATATCAGATCCGGCCGGGTCATCGTGGTGCCAAATTTGAATTTCCCCAGTATCGTTCGAAGATCCAGGGGGGTTCACGGGGATATGAACCGGAAATTCGACCGGTTGACACCGGATGATCCGGAGTGGAAAACCGTTGGCCGGATCAAGTCTCTCATCACCTCTCCTGATGTGGATTTTATCCTCAACCTCCATGACGGCAGCGGCTTTTATACCCGGACCTGGGAAAGTGCCCGCAGGAATCCCAACCGCTGGGGGCAGAGCATCATCATCGACCAGGCCCGGATGCCGGAATCATCAGCCAAATCATCACCGGGCACGTCCGGCAAGTTTGACCACCTCGAAGAGATCGCCCTGGGATGTGCAAGAGACATGAACACCCGGCTGCTGTCATCGGATCACAGGATCCATGTGAAAAATACCCGCACGGCGGAGGGGAACAGGGAGATGGAAAAAACCCTGACCTATTTTGCCCTGAAACACGGCAAGCCGGCATTCGGCATTGAGGCCAGCAAATCTTTTGTGACCTCGGGCCGGGTCTACTATCACCTGCTGGCCATCGAGGCCTTTTTGACCCGGGCAGGCATCTTGTTTGAACGCAGGTTCACCCTGACCGACGCGGGTATCAGAATCGCCATGGATGAAGATATTACCGTCCATCTGGGCAACCGGCGGGTGCTGGTGATGGCGGAAAACGTCCGCAATCACCTGCGTTTTATTCCCATGGAAAAGGGGTGGGATATGGATTTCCATGTGAACCATCCCCTGCTGACCCTTGTGCCCAAAGGCAACGGATATCAGCTTTATCACGGCAACCGGAGACTGACCCGCCTGGATCCCCAGTATTTTGAATATGATTTGAAACTGGCGAAGATCGACATGGTGGTGGACGGCCGGGATATCACCGTGCCGTTAGGCTCCCGGGTCGCTGTGAGAGAGCGGTTCCTGGTTCAGCACATACCGGAGCACCGGGTGAACATTATCGGCTTTTCAAAGCAGAGTGCCGAGAATGAATCCGGCTTTGTGGTGCGTGAAACGGATATTCTCAATCGGTATTCCATCGACAGGGCCGGCCGGATTTACCGGGTTGAGGTATACGGCGGCGGCCGGTTCAACGGCATGGTACTGGTGGATTTCAGGGCCGGTCAACCCCGGATGAAGCTGGCCCGGGCCGACGCCCCGGACAAGGATCGTCAGGCCCTTCTTCCCTGATCCATTGATGCCGGGTCGCATTTTTGCTCCGATTGTTCCGGCCAGATATTGATTACCCCGCCGCCGTGATTATATTCATCTGCTAAGTATGCCCCGGGGCAAACTCTCAGGGCAGATTGATTCAACACTATTTAAAAAGATGCGGGGTAAGATGGGTAAAGGTTCTGACAACACTTCAGCCGGCGCCAATATGGTAAGCAGGCAGACATTATACATGGCCATTCTGGTGGCAATGACCTTCGGATTCATGCTGGGGGCGGTATATACCTCATTCAAGCTGGCCAAGGAGGGTCCGTCGGCCACCTCCAAGCCTTCCGGCATGCCCTCCGCGGCTCAGGGGAATGCGGGCCAGAGCGGTGTGGACCAGGCTGTGGTTGAAGCCGGTTCCCGCATCCTGGAGCTGGAAGCCTTTTTAAAGGACAATCCGGACAATGCCAAGGCCTGGACCCAGCTGGGCAACCTCTTTTTTGACACCAACCGGTTCAAGGATGCCATCGAAGCCTATGAGCGCTCCCTTGAACTTGCCCCCGGTAATCCCAATGTCCTCACCGACCTGGGGGTTATGTACCGGCGCAGCGGTGATTTCAAACAGGCTGTGAGTGCCTTTGACCGTGCCATTGCCGCCGACCCCACCCATGAAACCGCCCGGTTCAACAAGGGAATTGTCCTTATGCACGACCTTGGCGATCTGCCGGCGGCTGTTGAGGCATGGGAAGGGCTGCTGGAAATCAACCCCATGGCCCAGGCTCCCAACGGACAGCTGGTAAATACCCTGGTACAGGGATTGAAACAGAAGGAAAACTAGTGCCGGGGATTGACGGGTTGCAGGCCTTAGCCCCTGAGGGCTGGCGGGTTGATCTTGTACGAAAAAAGATCAGGCACATCTATTTCAGGGTGGACCCGGGCCGCAGGACCGTGCGGATTTCCGCCCCTGAAAAGATCAGCCGGTCCGCCCTCGACCATGCCGTAAGTGCAAAATCCGCCTGGCTTGCCAAGCAGATGAACACGCCGTTGAAGATGAGGCGCAGATCTCCGGAGATGATCTCAAACGGTACCACCTGGTACAAGGGGCGGGCCTATCCTCTGATTTATAAAGAACGGTCGGCGCCGCCGCGGGTTGATTTTTCAGATGAAAACGGCGTTACGGTGTATACCCGGCCCGGTGCTGGGGCCCCAAAAAAAGAATCCGTCCTTGACAACTGGTACCGTGATTGTCTCAGAAAAGAGGTTCGCAAGCTCCTGGATGTCTGGGAACCTGTCATCGGTGTGACATCAAACGAATTCGGTATCCGGCGGATGAAAACCCGCTGGGGAAGCTGCAACGTCAGGGTGGCCCGGATATGGATCAACCTTGCCCTGATCCGGCTTGATCCCGTCTTTCTCGAATACGTGGTGGTACACGAACTGATCCACCTTCTGGAGCCGGGCCACAACAAGCGGTTTTACCGTCTGATGGACAGATTCCTTCCCGATTGGCAGCAAAAGAAATCCGCGTTGAACACCTACATTTTGTAAGGTGTTATCCGGTGGTCCCGGCAGAAGAGGGGGACGCTATCCTGGCATTGAGCCATTCCAGGATATCGGCAAACACCGCGTCATGTCCGGGGTCATTGAATATTTCATGAAATTTGCCCGGATAGACCACAAGGTTTTTGTCTGTTGCGCCCACCGCCCTGTGGAATTCTTCCGAGCCCTCAGGGTCCACCAGGGCATCCGCACCTCCCTGGAGTATCAGCAAAGGCAGCCGGATATCCCGGGCATGGTCCGTCACCCGGCGGCAGGCGCCGAGCATTTGGGATGCCAAACGGGCGGTGACCTTGCCGGTGGAAACCAGCGGATCGTTTACATAGGCGGTTACCACTGCCGGATCACGGCTGATGGTGTTCGAATCCAGCCGGAGGATCCCCAGGCCCGGGCAGAGCGTTGACAGCAGCCCGGAGACGGCGAGGGTCACCCGTGACACGTGGTCAGGCACTTTTACCGCAGGCCCCGAGAGAATGGCGCCGTCCGTCTTTTTCTGGTGATCCAGCAGCCATGCTGCGGTGATTAATCCGCCCATACTGTGCCCGACGACATAGACTTGTTTCCCCGGTTCCCATTCCCGGACCCGGTCCACAAGCAGGTCTACCCCCCGGGTGAATACGCTGAAATCCGGTACAAACAATCGTTTGCCCCCTGATTTCCCATGACCGTAGTGATCAATGCCGTACACTGAAAATCCTTTGGGCACAAGAGCGTTGACCAGGTTCATGTACCGTCCGCAGTGTTCGGCTATCCCATGGACAACCACCAGTGCCGCCCGGGATTCCCCCTGGGGCAGCCAGCATTGGTAATACAGCTTTGTGTTGTCCGGGCCGTTTAGAAATCCCTGTTCTCTTGCCATCAGATCTCCTTTAATAGGGTGTCGGTGGAAAGGACCTGCACTTTTTTCCCTCCGGGAAGTATCAGGTTTTCCCAGGACCAGTTGTGGTGGGTAATGATGGTTTCGGCATCCAGGTGGGGGCGGTCCCCTGTGGTGTGGGCATCCCGGGCCACGGTGACTTCAAACCCCTTTGAGGCGGCGGACCGCACCGTGGTATCCACGCAGAAATCCGTGGCACATCCCGTAATAACAATCCTGGAATGGCCGGTCTGATGTATGGCATCCGCCAATGATGTGTCCAGAAATCCGTCGCAGCCCTGTTTGCGTATCACAGGATCATGGGATGACCGGTGAAGGTTGTCGAGAATTTCCCAGCCCGGTGTACCAGGGGCAAGACCGTCCTCCGGTGTGCCGTCGTGCTGGATGAAGATGGTAGGCAGATCGTTTTGCCGGAAGGTGTCGATGAGGCGATTGATCCGTCCTACCACGCCGTCGGTATCAAACCTTGGGGTGCTGTCGGTAAACAATCCTTTTTGCATGTCAATGACCAACAGGAGCATGGGGCAGGTATCCTTTCACTATATCCGGATGTCGGTGGAAGTCAAACTCAATGGGTATCAAAAAAATACCCGGATTGCAAATCCGGTCGCTCACGCTGCCGCTGCCAGGACGGCCGCCCCGACAGCGCCGTTTTCCTGGGGGGATTCTCCCACTTGAATTTCCATTCCCAAGCGTCGTGACAGGGCGTTTACAAGGCCTGTGTTTTTTGCCACACCACCGGTCATGACCAAAGGGTCCCGAAGGCCGATTTTGGTGGCAAGGCCCGCCACCCGGGCGGCTGTGGCATCGTGAATGCCGGCGATGATATTTTCACGGCTTTCCTGGGCGGCGATCATGGAGATAACCTCGGATTCGGCAAATACCGTGCAGATGCTGGATATTTTTACCGGTTTCTCAGCGGTGAGGCTGATGGGGCCTAGCTGGTATAGATCCAGTTCAAGGGCCCGTGCCATCACCTCCAGGAAGCGGCCGGTGCCGGCGGCACACTTGTCGTTCATGGCAAAGTTTTCCACCTGGCCGTGCGCATTGAGGAGGATGGCTTTGGAGTCCTGGCCGCCCACATCAATGATGCCCCGGATCTCCGGGTTGAAAAAATGGGCGCCGGCCCCGTGGCAGATGATTTCGGTCATGGCTTTGTCGGCAAAGGCTACGGCATTACGGCCATAGCCTGTGGCCAGGAGGCCATCCACCCTGTCTTTGGAGATACCCGCCGTTTCAAGAACGGCTGCGTAAACGTTTTCCGCAGCCATGGCGGGATTGTAGCCTGTGGGAATGACACGGGTAGCTGCAAGGGTGATGGAATTGTCCTGTTCTTTTCGGACCAGTGCGGCTTTGGCGGTGATGGAACCGATATCGATACCTGCGTATATCATATGGCTGTGGCACCTCCGTCCACCATCAGGGTCTGGCCGGTGATAAAGGAGGACCCCTCCGAGGCCAGGAAGAGCACCGGTTTGACCACATCTTCGATTTCCGCGATACGTCCCATGGGGATTGTGGCGGTGACAGGGGCCAAAAGCTCCGCGTTGGACCAGAAGGGTTTGGAAAAGTCTGTTCTCACCATGGCCGGGGCAACGGCATTGACCTGGATGTTGGCCACGGCCAGTTCTGCTGCAAGCACCTTGGTGAGCATTTCGATACCGGCCTTGGCAATGCCGTAGATACCCATGCCCGGTGTGGCTTTTCTGGCGGCAATGGAGGTGACGGAGACAATTTTTCCGGATTGTTTTTCCCGCATCATGGCGGCGGCCCTGCGGCTCACAAGAAAGGTGCCGGACAGGTTGGTGTCGATAATTTTCTGCCACAGGCCCGGATCAAGATCGGCCACCCCCGGAGTGATGAGGTTCATGCCCACGTTATTGATGAGGATATCAAGGCCGCCGGCCTCTTTTTCAATGGTGTCAAAGAGGGTTTCCACGGCATCGGGTTTTCCGATATGGGCAGGGACGGCGGTAAGGCCTTCAGGATTGCTCAGGCTTTCCAGGGCAGCTTCAAGGCCCTCTGGTTTTCTGCCGCAGATGAATACCCGGGCGCCTTCGGCAAGGAGGGTGCGGGTGATCTCAAGGCCTATCCCACGGCTGCCGCCGGTGACCAGCGCGATTTTGTCTTTCAGGTTGAAGTTCACGGGGCTGCTCCTTCTATTTTTTGGTTTTTTTTATTTTACGAAGGCTCAATTCATGGGGCGCTATCTATTTTAGGTCCTTTGCTTTACGATCTCCATAAAAGCATCAATCCGGGTCTCTGCCTGGGAGGTGGAAAAGCTCCTGGGGTCCACCATATCCGCTTCAAGGAGCAGTATGGGAATGCCGGCCTTTTCCCTGACAATGTGCATAATGTCCATCTGCCCGAAAGAGTATGGTTTGCAGGACCGGTTGGAATGCATTACAAATCCGTCTACATCATAAAAACGGATCATGTCAAGGACTTGGGCGGCCATCTCGTCCACACCGATGTTCAGATAGATCCGGGTATAGGCCTCGGCCATGGAGTCCAGGAAGTTATCCGGATCAATATACTGGATGGACGTACACCAGGCCGAGGTGTAGGTGTCCGCCACCAGGCAGGCGTTATGACCGGAGAATTTTTTGGACAGCCATTTGAGGCCGTACCACACAGGAAGGTTATCCCATAGCAGGCGGTGTCGCTCATCCGGCACGATGGCGATTCCTTTTTCCACCCGGTCTTCCATTTCCGCCAGAAGCTCGGTGTAAAAATCCACGGCGGTCTGGGTGCCCCGGAGGGTGACGATGAGGGCCAGGAAGAAAAAGGCGTCAAAGGCAGACATGGGGGAGGGCTTGTTGGCGGTGGTGTTCAGCACTTTCTGCCAGAGTTTCTGGCCTGCCAGGGATAATTTGCCCACCTCACCCAACCGTTCCCTGTCAAAGGCGCGGCCCGTATGTTCCGAGAGAAAATCGATGTATTCATCCAACTGCTGGCGGACATACCCTGCGATTTCCGGGGTATACCCGGTGTGGCAGATGGGGGTATCCAGGATGAACAGGGGAACGTTGAAGTGCCTGGCCTGCACCTCATACCATTTGAGCACGGTGCCGCAGATATTGTTGCAGCAGACCAGCAGATCCGGCTTGGGCAGGCCGCCTAACGGGCCGCCGCCGGCGACGGCACAGGCGATATCGGAACGTGCGTAGGAGCACAGGTCGCTGCTGTATCCCATCTCTTCCGCTTTGACGCAAAGATCCGCCCCCATTTTTGAGGCACCCACCATGGCCCCGTGATTTTCCGGGTACACCGGGATGATGTCCATGGCAATCAAGGGTTCAACAGGGCCGCCCGAGGTGATCCAGGCCACGGTTTTGTTGTTGTCTCTGGCGGTCAGGGCATCCATGTAATAGCCGGTCATAATGTCCCGCATTTTTTTGGCAGATTGAATTTTAGCGGGTTTGGTTTCGTTTGCTTTTGTCTTTTCACTCACCTTCGCATTCATTGGGCAGCCTCTTTTAAATCATGTGGATAAAGGTTTCCAGCCGGGTGGCGGTTTGTCCTGCGCTGTCCTGGGTGTCGTCCATTTCCAGGTGGAGGTGGCGGATGCCCTCAGCCTCCAAAAATTCTTTCAGGTATGGGTAATCAAAGGCGTGGGGATCGCAGAATTTGAGCAGGGTGAAAATGACACCGTCTGCCTGCCGTTCTTTTGCCAGGTTTACCAGCGCGGTACCCCGGGCGGTGTTCCCGCTGTGCTTGGCCGGGCAGATCACACGGGTGGCATACCGTTCCGTCAGACCGGCCATGGGGGGGACATCTTCGGGAATCAGGCCTTCAAACCAGCGTTGCCCCGAGCAGAGGTCGTCTCCCACCACGGCACCGCCGGCCTGTTCGATGCGGGTATAAAGATCCGGCATGTCACACACGGAACCGGACAGGACAATGCGTTTGGGGGCAACCTTGGGCGGGATGGCGGCATCCAGGTAGGCTGAAAGTTGTTCAAGGTTTTGGGCCAGGATTTCCCGGTCCATGATCATGGATGCCTTGATGATGGTGAACAGGTCTTTGCCCGAGATGATGCCGGGATGATCGGATTTCATGCTGTAAATATGACGCAAATGCTGTCGTATCCGGTTGAACAGGGCAATGGACGCTGCCAGGGTATCTTCAGACACCCTTTGGCCCGTGTGGGTTTCAAGATCATTTTTGAGCTTTTCCAGCACCCGCCACATATAGGCCTTGGCAGATCCTGTGGTCAGTTTGGCCGGCAGGATCACATCGGCAAAGAAGGCCGGTTTCAGATTAAGGCGCCAGATGTCCGACAGCCGCTGGATACTGTCGCAGGTGTGGGGAAAAACCATGCCGTCAAGATATCCTAAACGGCCGGAAAGCCCGTCTTCAAGGATGCCGCGGACCAGTGAGCAGCAATAGGCCTGAAGGTGGTTTTCCGCAAGCTGAATATCTGACTTGGAAGAAAAAAGCCGCATGGGATGGCACCCTGCGGCATGAATGATTTCCTCCGGGGCGTAGGAACACAGGTAACCGATTATCTTTTTGTTTCTTGCCTTCTGGTCGGCTGCAATGTCCGCCGGGTTGTCCACCGCATCGTAAAAAGGGGTTAATTCAGGAATCATGACACCTCTCTTTCTCTCCAAATGGAAACAGCGGCTACGTTATCAGGTGACAACCCCGCCTGTTTCTTGTGTATGCAAACCACCAAACGTATATATGTCTGTCGGTTTTTATACCGAACGCCGGTCGGGGTGTCAACCGTTGCTTGTTCAGCCTCCGTGTTTGTGGTAAACGTTGGAGGTGAACAAAGAAATTGAACCTCAATTTAAGGAAACCATGCAGAAAAAAGATACCCTGAGCCGGCTGAAGGCGGAAGAAAGGAAGATGCGGCAGCAGATCATCATTGATGCGGCCCGGGAAGTGTTCGGACAAAAGACCTATGACCGGGCAAGCATGTCGGAAATTGCCAAAACCGCAGGTATTGCCAAATCCTCCATCTATACGTATTTCAACTCCCAGGAAGAGCTTTATGCCCAAATCGCATATATAGACGCCTGTGAGTTTATCAATGACCTGCAAACCCGGATTGATAAGAACCCGGATGCCGCCCTGGACACGAGTATCTCTTGCTTCCTTGATTATTATATCCGCAATACGGCCCAGTGGCGGATGATCACTCATTTCGCCCTCCACGGCAACAAGGAGATGGGGGCGGTGGAACAACTCAATGACATCGGCAGGCGGCTCATGGACGTATTTGAATCGGTATTTACTGCCATGGGGGCAGGACCGGAAGCAAGGCTGCTGTCCCATACCATGTTTTCCTGCCTGTCCGGTATTCTCATTGCTTTCAGAAATTACCCGGGACGCAGCGAAGCCGAACGGATTTCCCATATGAAACGCATCGGCGCAATCGTGGAAGCCATGATCCGGGCACTCATAAAAGAGCGGGCCTGAAAGTCGGGGTTTACGACGCTGATTCAAACAGAATAGGTGTAACCGCCTAAAATTTAAGGATTTGACTTTCCCCCGGACAGGGCATATGATCCGGTTTAGGAAATTACCCCACACAACCGCACCGGAGGTTTCCATGGCAATGCCCAATAAGAAAGCCTGGCTGGCCATCCTGTTCATCGTCGTCTGTTTGGCCATCCCTTTCGGTATCACCTACTATGTGTCAACAGAGACATTCAAGCAGCGCTATGCCAAATGGCAGGGGACCCGGCCCAAAGCCCCGGAAGGGGCAACCCTTGAGGGTTCCAGGATTACTGAAGACCAGGTGATGCTTGTACGAGGAGAACGCGTAAAAATTCACAGTACAAGCCTCATTTTTCAGGGGATTGACCGGGGGCATGTGGTGGTGGATCTTTTTCTGGAGGAACTGGATCACGACCGGCCTTATCCCCAGCGGTTTCCAGCAGATATCCCGGACTCCCGGGTCATCCGGTTTGGGGAGGTCTCCTACACGGTAAAGGCTGTCAGTAAAAACACCCTGGTATTAAATATCCACAAGACACCTGAAGTAAAGTAAGTTTCTACATGGATCAAGTGGGCGTCCATCCGGATTGAAAAAACAGTTTGCATAGACTTCCTGATCTGGTAATTATGCCCGGATGTATGACGTAATGATCATAGGGGCCGGCCCGGCCGGTACAGCCGCAGGGTTCGACCTTGCCTGCGCCGGATATTCCGTATTGATCCTTGACCGGCGCGATTTCCCCCGTACAAAAGCCTGTGCCGGCGGGATTACCCCCAAAGCGCTGAATCTTTTTGCCTACGATATTTCCCATCTTGTGGAACGGCAATGCCGCAGGGTACGGGTACGGCGGCCTTCCGGACAGACCTTTACCGTGGAAGAGACGCAGCCGCTTTGCCACATGGTCCAGCGCCGCGACCTGGATTTATTCTCCCTGAAAAAGGTCATGGCTTCCGGTGCTGATTTTCAAAAAATAACAAAAATCAAAGGACTTGATCAGCGATCCGACCATGTCCGGGTGGTCACGGATGACGGCAGATATACCGCCCGATATCTGATCGGCGCGGACGGGGCAAATTCGCGAATCCGGCAGATGGCTGTTCTGCCGAGAAGACGCTACCCCGTACACAAGTATCCCGCCCTTGAGGCAGACGTTCCGGTGGAAAGGGCAGATTTGATCTCCATGGAGTTTGATTTTTCCATGGGAATTCCGGGGTATTACTGGATTTTTCCCAAAAAAGATCATGTCAGCATTGGTATCTACGGCGCCAATCATTCGGTTCCCATGTCCGCCGACATGCTTCAGGATTATGCGCAGTTGAGATTTAAAACGCGCGACATAAGAAACGTCAAAGGATATCCCATCTGTGTCGGAGATGGCGGATGGCTTAGACGGGCCCCCGGGATTAACAGGGTCCTTCTGGCAGGGGATGCCGCAGGGCTTGCCGAACCATTGCTGGGAGAGGGGATTTTTTTCGCCCTAAAATCCGGCCGGACCGCTGCGGCCGCCATTATGGGGGCATCTAAAGGCCATGGCAACGCTCTGAAACGTTATCGCGCAGCCTTAACGCGAACCTATCTGGACCTGATGTTGTATGGCTTTAGTGCCAAAATGCTCTATCGTTTTTCTGAACCCTGCCTGAAACTTGCCGCGTATCGCGGCATCCACGGATACTTTTCAAAGGGATATGCCAAGGGCGATCCTATTTCCCATCTTTTTTTTCCTTTTTAATTTTTTAAATTGTCAATGATCTCGACCCTATGGTAAAAAGAAATAATATTATGTATTAATTTTCCAAAATTTGTATCGCAACATCGTAACCCAGTAAGGAAAGAGGTGGGAAATGCCTGAAACTTTATTGTCACCCGACGCTGTTGGTAAAATCGTCAGTTCTTCAGGGGAGGTCCGTGCGGAATCGGACGCCGGCGTCCGGCCCCTTCAAACCGGGAGTGAAATTTTTCAGGGGGATGTTCTGACAACCGGTGAAAACAGCCGGCTGGAGGTGCTTTTCAAGGATGACACAAATCTTTCCCAGGGTGAAAACAGCCAGTTGCGTGTGGATTCGTACGTGTATAATCCGACGGATCCGTCAGGCTCGGACCTGCTGCTCCAGATGACCCAGGGTGTATTCCGCACGGTGACTGGGGAAATCGCTGAGCAGAATCCGGACCAGTTTCAACTCAAATCCCCCCTGGCCACCATCGGTATTCGCGGTACCACCGTGGTCAGTGAAGTCGGGGGATTAACGGAAAAGCACGGTGTTGAAGATATCGGGCCGGGTAAGGTGCTGGTGGTCAGAGACGCCATGGGCAATATTCGGTTCATAGATGCCCCCAAGCTGATTGTCGATATCATGCAGGGGCAGCCCATCCAAGATGCCCGCCCCCTCACCGACAGGGAGTTAAATTTTTTCAGGTCAAACGCCCCGCTCACCACCCAGGGAGAGGACGTCCCCGATGGAGATGAGGATGCCGAGGCCGAGGATGAAGCCGATGTAGAAGGCGAAGGCAGGGAGGTTGAGGGGGAAGATGTTGACGAAACTGCTGATACGGCAGAGGATGCAACGGATGAAACCATTGCCGAAGATGAGGTTGACCAGGTCGAAGACGTAGAACCGATTGAGCCCATTGAACCCGTGACCATTGTCGGGGTCGTGGATGCCACTGATGTGGATAATGTGGTTTTTTATTCTGCCACGGAAGACGACGAGCAAGATTTGGTATCGGCTGAAGCAGAAG
This sequence comes from uncultured Desulfobacteraceae bacterium, assembly GCA_913041495.1. Lineage (GTDB taxonomy): Bacteria > Desulfobacterota > Desulfobacteria > Desulfobacterales > Desulfobacteraceae > Desulfobacter. Next base: position 19,206 of record CAJWHT010000004.1, read on the forward strand.
AAGATGATGAAGAGGAAGAGGGGGTTCAAAACGAAGATGATGATACCGAGGCAGAGACTCAGACGGAAACCAGCCAGGCAGAAGAAACAAGCAACGAGCCTACGGAGGGAAATGACAACCTGACGGGCGACGATGATAGCAACACTATATCAGGCCTGGGCGGTGATGACACGATTTCCGGTGAAGGCGGTGATGATTCTCTGGACGGTGGTTCCGGGGCTGACCTGATTGCCGGAGGGCAAGGTGCGGATACCATCACAGGCGGGGACGAATTGTACGGATATCAGGCAAATATGGTGGACTACAGTGATGATCCTGATTCTGATAATGATTATAGAGGAGTTACCGTAGATATTCAGTATTCCTATGTGAATGCTATAGAGAGTTATGAGGGGTCCACGGCAGTTGACGGCTGGGGGGATACGGATACCCTGGATTATATCTCTGCTGTCATTGGCTCCGGCTACAACGACTCTTTAACTATCACCGTGAATGATGAAAGAGAGGATGGTACTGAGGACAATGAGGGACCTGAGGATTCCGGCGGTCCTGTTTTTTACGCAGCCGGTATGGCCGGTGATGATACCATAACCGGGGCCGGTGATGACGGTGGCGAAGAGGTGGGGGCATTTTACCTGGATGATCCGGGCGGGGTTACCGTGAATCTTGACAGTGGGGAGGCAACAGACGGCTGGGGGGATACGGATACCCTTGTGAATATCCATGTGGCGGCAGGCTCGGCTTACAATGATACGCTTTACGGAAGCAATGATACGGCAGAAACCGGGGATGATCTGTTCTTTCTTACCCTGGGGGATGACTATATCGATGGCCAGGGCGGCAGTTTTGACGGAATTGAAATGGATGCCCTGGATCAGGACAGCAATTTTCATCATGCCACGGTAGATCTGGGCAATAATGTGGCGTACGGATACGATGCAGGCAATACGCTTCTTTTTGAAGATCAGATATTCAATATTTCAGAGGTTTACGGCAGCATAAATGGCGATACCATCATCGGGGATACGGCAAATAATGAATTGTTCGGTGATGACGGGGCTGACCAGATCGAAGGAAGCGACGGCGACGACAGCCTGGACGGGTGGAACGGTGATGATACCTTGTTAGGAGGCCTGGGGGCGGACTCGCTTCTTGGATTTTATGGCGCCGATTCCATGGATGGTGGGGAGGGTAATGATACTCTGAATGGAGAAGATGATAATGATACCCTCATTGGCGGCATTGGTGATGATTTACTGATGGGATCTTTCGGTGACGATTCCCTCACTGGTGGAGATGGCCTTGATACGCTTCAAGGGGGGGATGGTGCCGATACGCTGCTGGGTGATCTGGGGAACGACAGTTTATACGGAGATTTAGGTGACGACTCCCTTGAAGGTGGTGATGGTGCAGATACACTTCAGGGTGCTGACGGGGCCGATACGATTCTTGGGGACGCCGGTGCGGACTCGCTTCAGGGTGACGCCGGTAACGATTCCATAGACGGTGGAGACGACAACGACTACATTGACGGCGGGGATGGGAATGATACCCTGCTGGGCAGCCTTGGTGATGATACACTTTACGGGTATGCCGGTGCGGACGCCATGGACGGTGGCGGCGGTGCAGATTCCCTTAATGGGGGCGACGATGCCGATACGCTTCTGGGAGATGCCGGTTTAGATTCCCTTTATGGCGAAGCCGGAAACGACTCCCTCGACGGTGGCGATGACAACGATTACTTGGACGGCGGTGATGGAGATGACACTTTGGCTGGCGGTGCCGGAAATGATCAGCTCTACGGCGGCAGCGCTGGTGCGGATGAACTGGACGGCGGCGACGGTGATGACACGCTGGACGGCGGTATCGGCGATGACAGCCTGGCTGGCTCGGCAGGGCTTGATTCTATCAGCGGCGGTGACGGTATCGATTCCATTACCGGTGGCGAAGGTGATGATACCCTAACCGGAAGCGATTGGGCAAATGATTACACGGCCCAGAATTACGTGATGTACGATGATGATCCGGCAGGTATATCGGTGACTATCGACTATATATGGTCCAATGATACGGCGTCATACTCCGGGACGGCCACGGACGGCTGGGGAAACACCGATACCCTGATGTATTTCGACAGGATCGGGGGATCAGCCTATGGCGACCAGTTTACCATTACTGTCGATGATTATGATCATGATTCCGATAATTTTTTCGCCGTCTGGGGCAATGAGGGAGCAGATACCATCACGGGCAGCATGGACGGTGATATCGCTGCGGTGCATTTCTATGATCCTGCCGCGGTAAATGCGGACCTCGGGGCAGGTACGGTAACGGACGGGTGGGGAAACACGGATCAGCTCTCGGATATCTTTATTGTGGGCGGGTCTGCCTATAATGACACCTTGACCGGCAGCAGCACCTCTGAAAGCGGCTTTTTCGGCACCCTGGGAAATGACACCATCACCGGCGGCAGCAGTACGGATTACTGGGATTGGGTGTATTACGGGGAAGGGACAAAGGATACCAGTGTGGCCGGTATGGAGATTGATCTTTCAGCCGGCCAGGCCATCGGTAAAGACAGCAGTTCGGCAACCGTGTTCACCGATGTTCTGTCGGATATTGAAGAGGCATGGGGAACGGATTACAACGATACGATTCTCGGAAGTTCCACCAGCCGGCATCTGGGGGGCGTCGGCGGTGATGATTCCCTGGTGGGGGGCGATAACAGCGGTTTCACCGAAAAATTTTCCGGGGGAGAGGGGAACGATACCATTGACGGCGGCAGTTTCAGCGGCAATACCCCCAGGAATATGGTGGATTATGACGAGTTCGACGGCGGCAGTGGTGTGGATATCTCGGTCACCTATACCCACAATGGGGTCGGCTCATACAGCGGAACCGCCACCGACGGATACGGGGATACCGATACCCTGATCGATATCGATAGATTCTACCTGACGGACTACGGGGATCAAATATCCATTACGGTGGACGACCAGGACGATGGGGCGGATGTCCGCTGGTACGTCTGGGGCAATGACGGGGCGGACACCATCTCGGGGACTTCCGGGGAACGGGTCCGGGCCATGTATAATGAAGATCCGGGCGGTGTGAACATTGATCTTGGCAGCGGTACTGCCGTGGACGGTTGGGGAAATACCGACATGCTTTCCGACATCCAGGCGGTCAGTGGTTCGAACTATGATGACACACTGACAGGTTCCAGCAGTTCCGAAGGGTTCTTCGGCACCCTGGGCAGCGACAATATTGCGGCGGGTTCCGGCGGCAGCGACTGGCTCTCCTACGGGTGGCTGGAGGATGATGACGGGATTTCCGGGGTAGAGGTGAATCTGAGCAGCGGATATGCCCAAGGGTATAACAGCGGCAGCAGCGTGGTCTTTGTGGATACCCTTTCCGGTTTTGAGGAAGTTTACGGGTCGGGGTATAATGATACCCTGAGCGGAGACAGTTCAAGTACCTGGCTGGTGGGGGAGGCCGGTGACGATTCCATCACAGGGGGCACAAATTCGGATGTTGCCGAAAGTTTTGCCGGCGGGGAAGGCAACGATACCATCGACGGCGGCGGTAGCCTTACCTCCAATCTCCTGAGTTATAATTATTATGATACGGGCAGCGGCGTGGACGTCAGTGTCTCTTATGACGGAACCAACTACAGCGGCACGGCCACGGACGGATATGGGGATACAGATACATTTTACAACATCAGCCAGTTTTACCTGTCCGACAATAATGACGTCATTTCCCTTTCCATCAGCGGAGGCAATGACGAGTGGTTTATCTGGGGCAATGACGGTGCGGATACCATCACAGGTACCAGCGGAAAAGAGATCGCAGCCGTTTACTGGGATGATCCGTCCGGGGTCACAGTGGATTTGAGCACCGGAACCGCCACGGACGGCTGGGGAAATACAGACAGTTTAACCGACATTTTCCAGACCGGCGGTTCCCACTACGGAACGGATAATATCACAGGCTCCAGTTCCAATGACCTTTTTCTGGGGTCTTTGGGCAGTGATACCTTTGACGGCGGTGCCGGATCAAACGAAATCGATTACTACTACATTGACAGCCAGACCTCCGTGGATCATGTGGAGATTGATCTGGAAGCAGGGCAGGGCATCGGCAGGGATAGTTCCAATACGCTGCTGTTTACGGATTCTTTGGCCAATATAGATATCGCCGGCGGCACCCAATTCGGGGCCGACAGTATCTCCGGCAGTTCCGGTGCTGACCAGTTGGAAGGGTATGGGGGAAATGATACCCTGGACGGCGGCAGCGGCGGGGCAGACACCCTTTTCGGCGGGGATGGAAGTGATGTTTTCCGCCTGGTGGACAATTCCGCCATGGATGTGGTCTCCGATTTTGTCTTCACTGATAATGATCTCATTGAAATCGTTGAAAGCGACCTGGGCACGACAGCCCAGGGAAGTTCGGAATTCTCTCAGGCAAGCGGCTCTGCACAGGTTGATCCAGGGGCATACAAGGTTGTCGCAGTAACTGATTTTGCCACCACAGACTGGTCCGATGTGGCCAGTGTGATTGATGGGGCATTGCTGGATGTGGGCGTCAGCAGCAACCAGGAAAGCTACTTTGTCGTGAGCAACGGAACGGACAGCCGCGGGTATTTCTGGGAGGGGGATACCACGTCCAACGCTACGGTGGACGATGCCGAGTTGTTTGCGAATGTGGAAATGGATGGTATCGCAGATCTTACCAGTATGACGGATGCCCATGTGGATGTGGTCTGATCGTTGTCCTAACGACCTGTTTCTCTTCACATTAAATATGATAGCCTGACCGGATAATGACACCGGTCAGGCTTCTTCATTCTTGCCGACTGCTTTTACTCTTTTTATATTTCGTTACGAAAAAATATTGTATAAGAGCTGATTTTGAATTGTATCTCCCTTGAAATTCTGATAAGCAGAACTTTGATTTCGAACTGTCTAATTTGTTGATCCCCCTTAGGTTAGAGGGGAAAGGGATGAAGAATGCCTGAAAATAATACTGTATCTGATTCGGTTGGAATAGTTGTCCATGTGAACGGGCAAGCGCGTGCTGAGTCCGGAGTTGAAACCAGAGTACTGAATACCGGCGATGAGATTTTCCAGGGGGATAAACTGATCACCGAAGCGGGAAGCGGCCTGGAGGTTGAGTTCAACGATAAAACCGCATTGTCCCAGGGTGAAAACAGTGTGATCAGCGTGGATTCCTACGTGTACAATCCCACGGATCCCGCAGGCTCTGACCTTTTATTGCAGATGACCCAAGGGGTCTTCCGGACAGTTACAGGGGAGATTGCTGAACAAAATCCCGATCAATTTCAGTTGAAATCCCCCCTGGCCACCATCGGCATCCGGGGCACCACCGTTGTCAGCGAGGTCGGCGGCCTGACGGAAAAGCACGGTGTTGAAGATATCGGTCCGGGCAAAGTCTTGGTGGTTCGTGACGCCATGGGCAATATTCAGTTCATAGATGCTCCCAAGCTGATTGTCGATATTATGCAGGGACAGGCGATCAAAGCGGCACGTCCCCTGACCGATAAAGAATTGGATCATTTTCGAACCACAGCCCCCCTGACCACTCAAGGGGAAGAAGCCCCCGAAGGCGATGAAGACGCTGACGCCGAGGATGAGGCAGATGTCGAAGGTGAAGGCAAGGAGGTTGAGGGAGAGGAAACAGGGGAAGAGAGTACTGAGGAATCAGAGGGCACTGAAGATACCGAGACCACAGATGAAGTGGAAACCGAAGAGTCCGTGACGACTGAGGATGATGAATCAGAAGATGAACCTTCGGACGATTCAGGAAGTGATGACCCAGATACCGGGGATGAACCTGATAGCACACCTGAGTCTCCAAACCTAACTCCATCCATTCCATCGAATTACGGATCTCCCCGTGATGATGGGCCGGAGTATTCTCCTGACTTCCCTAGTCCTGAGCCGGACCCCGAGCCAGAACCTGAGCCGAGTGCTCCAGAAGATCCTGAGCCGAGTGACCCTGAACCAGACCCCGAGCCAGACCCTGAGCCAGAACCGACAGAAGGCGACGACAACCTGACGGGAAGCTCCGGCAACGACTCCATAGACGGGTTGGGTGGTGAAGACTCTATTTCCGGTGAAGGTGGTGACGATTATCTTGACGGTGGTACCGGGGCTGACCGGATTGCTGGCGGCCAAGGGTTTGACACCATCCAGGGCGGAGATGAGTTGGATGGCTATCCTGCCAATGTGGCGGATTACAGTGATGATCCGGCGGGCGTTACCGTGGATATCGTCTATAATTATGCAGATAGCGCTGTAAGCTACGCTGGGTCCCAGGCTGTTGACGGCTGGGGGGACACCGATACGCTGGATTACATCTCTGCGGTCATTGGCTCCGGCTATGCGGATTCTTTGACCATCACCGTTGAGGATGATCGCAGTTACGAAATTGATGGTGATTATGACGAGCCTGTTTTCTATGCTGCCGGAATGGCTGGGAACGATACAATTACAGGGGCCGGCACTGATGGTGTTGAAGATGTGGCGGCCGTGTATATTGAAGATCCCAATGGTGTGTCGGTTAACCTGGAAACCGGAACGGCGACGGATGGTTGGGGCGGCGAAGATGTCCTGGTGGACATTCATGTGGTGGCCGGTTCTGACCACAATGACACTTTGACAGGGTCCAACGACACTTCCGAAGCCGGGGAAGATGCCTTTGTTCTGACGCTGGGAGATGATGTGATCGATGGTGGCGGCGGCTCAGGAGATGAGATCGTACTGGGCTTTTTGGATTATGATGATTCATTTGACCGCGCATTGGTAGACCTGTCATCAGGGGAGGCCAAAGGGTATAACAGTAGCAGCAGTGTGTTGTTCACAGACACCATCAGCAACATAGAGGAAGTCGAGGGCAGTTCCGGCAATGATACCATTACCGGTGACACCGCTGCAAACCGGCTGGACGGTGAAGGCGGAAATGATATCATTTCCGGCGGAGACGGCGATGACGACCTTCAGGGAGGCAGCGGCCAGGATGAGCTATATGGCGGCTTAGGTGCCGACTATATGGACGGGGGAGACGACAATGACAAACTCTATGGTGAGGACGGGACAGACACCCTTAACGGGGGACTGGGCGATGACAGCATAGGGGGCGGTGCCGGCAACGATACCCTTGACGGTGGAGACGGCATTGATACCCTGTTGGGGGATGCCGGATCTGATGAGATTTTCGGGGATGCAGGCAATGACATCATCGACGGCGGAGATGACAACGATTACATCGACGGCGGTGACGGTGACGACGATATTGTCGGCGGCCTCGGGGATGACCAGATTTACGGCGGCTCAAGCGGTGCGGATACATTGGAGGGCGGTGACGGTGCGGATACATTGGACGGCGGCATCGGCAACGATTCACTGCTGGGATCTGCCGGGGCCGACTCCATAGAAGGCGGAGACGGGGATGATAAGATCTACGGCGGCTCAGAAAACGATATCCTATCGGGTTCCGCCGGTATGGACGATATCTCCGGTGAGGATGGAGATGACAATATCTCCGGCGGAGCGGATGCCGATACGCTGTACGGCGGTCTCGGCGCCGATGATATGGACGGCGGAGATGGCAGTGACGAACTCTATGGTGAGGATGGTACAGACTCCCTCACCGGCGGTCTGGGCGACGACAGTATAGACGGCGGATCTGGCAATGACACGCTATACGGCGGTGATGGTATTGATACGCTGATAGGAGATGCCGGATCTGATGAGATTTTCGGGGATGCGGGCAATGACATCATAGACGGCGGAGATGACAACGACACCATCGACGGCGGTGACGGTGACGACAGCCTGGTGGGCGGCCTTGGGGATGACCAGATATACGGCGGTTCAAGCGGTGCCGATACCCTTGATGGGGGGGATGGGGCAGATTCGTTGGACGGAGGCATCGGAAACGACTCCTTACTTGGCTCTGCAGGAAATGATTCCATCGACGGCTCAGATGGTGACGATTATATTGATGGCGGGTTAGGGGATGACTATCTATCCGGTTCCGCCGGTTTGGATGAGATTCACGGCAATGACGGTAATGACAGTATCTCCGGGGGGGCGGACGCGGATACCCTGTATGGGGATGCCGGCGAAGATGCCATGAGTGGCGGAGACGGCGCCGACTCCCTGGACGGCGGGGATGGTGTTGATTCCCTGGTAGGCGGCAGCGGCAACGATACCTTGAACGGCACGGACTGGGAAAACAGCTACTATGCACAGAACGCTGTGGACTATTCCGATGATCCGGGTGCGGTGCAGGTCTCCATCGACTATACATATGAGAACGATACGGCGACTTATTCCGGAACTGCAACAGACGGATGGGGGGGGACCGATACCCTCATGTACATCGATCAGGTGGGCGGCTCAGCCTATGGCGATCAGTTCACGATTACACTCAACGACGTTGACGGCGACCTGGACAATATGTTTGCTGTTCAGGGAAATGCAGGTGCCGATAGCATCACCGGTACGGCGGACCAGGATGTGGCCGCCGTGCATTTTGACGATCCTTCGGCTGTATCTGTGGATCTTGGTGCGGGCACGGCCGTTGACGGGTGGGGGAATACGGACGTTCTCACCGATATTGAAATTGCAGGTGGATCTGATCATGGCGATACGCTGACCGGGAGCACCGGGTCTGACGGTTTTATCGCCACCCTTGGCAACGATACCATCACCGGCGGCGACGGTGACTATGACTGGGTGTACTACGGATGGGACAACGATGCAAACGGGGTGGCCGGTGTTCAGGTGGATATGGCGGCAGGCCAGGCCATCGCCCTGGACAGCAGCAACAACACCCTGTTTACGGATGTATTTTCCGGTATCGAAGAAGTCTGGGGTACCGAGTATAACGATACCATCTACGGCAGCACCACCTCCCGGGAACTGGGCGGCGAAGGGGGGGATGACTCCCTCGTGGGTGGTGAGAATTCCGATTTTACCGAACGTTTTTCCGGCGGGGCCGGCAACGACACCATGGACGGCGGTTCCTTTGACGGCGACTCTCCCGGAAACCAGGTGAACTATGAGGAATATGATGGCGGCAACGGTGTTAGTGTCAGTGTGAATTACACCTACAGCGGCGGTTCAGGCACATATAGCGGCAGTGCCACCGATACCTTTGGGGACTCCGACACCCTGAAAAATATCGATCAATTTTACCTCTCGGATAATGCGGATCAAATCACCATCACCATTGATGACCAGGACGACGGCTCCGATATGCGCTGGTATGTCTGGGGGAATGAGGGTGCGGATACCATCACCGGCACCGCCGGTGAAAATGTGTGGGCCATGTACCTTGATGATGATGGCGGCGTAAGTGCTGATCTTTCCGCCGGTACCGTGGTTGACGGGTGGGGAAATACCGATGTGCTATCAAATATTGAGGCCGTCAGCGGCTCTTCCTTTTCCGACGCCCTGACCGGCAGCAGTGATAATGACGGTTTCTTCGGAACCGGGTCCGACGACACCATAGACGGTGGTGGCGGTGACTACGACTGGTTGTCCTACGGCTGGGTCGGTTACAATACCAGTGTGTGGAAAGTGATGATTGACCTGGACAGCGGACAGGCCATTGGGTACGACGGCATTGATGCGGCGCAGTTTACGGATTCATTCTCCAATATTGAGATAGCATTGGGTACAGAAGGCGATGATACGATTCTGGGTAGTTCCACAAGCCGGATTCTTGACGGTGAGGGAGGCAACGATTCCCTGGTGGGCGGAGTGAACTCCGGATTCGGTGAAACCCTGATCGGCGGAGAGGGTGACGACACGCTGGATGGCGGCAACTGGGAGATGAAGAATGCAAGGAACTACGCTGACTACTCGGATGATTCCTCAGGCATCGATCTTTTCATTGACTACACCTGGAGCGGTGGAAGCGATTCCTATTACGGCGAGGTCACGGACGGCTGGGGTAATACGGATACCCTGGATAATATCGACAGGATCATCGGCTCCGATTATGCGGATAATTTCTCCATCCAGATCAACGACTATGACGGTGACCTGACCACCCGGTTCTATGTGTGGGGCGGTGACGGTGCCGATACCATTACAGGGACGTCGGGTGAGCGGGTGCGCGTGATGTACAACGATGCGGACGGGGCTGTCGATATTGACCTTCTGGCCGGCCAGGCAAATGATGACGGCTTTGGCAATATCGATGTGCTGACGAATATCAATGCGGTGGGTGGCTCAGATTATAACGATGTCATTGCTGGCAGCACAAATAATGAGGGCTTTTTTGCATCACTGGGCAACGATACCATTGACGGTGACGACGGTGATTGGGACTGGGTGGTCTATGACTCGTTTTACGACGATGACTCTGACCTTCAAGGCGGGGTAGATATAGATCTTTCCGCCGGAACAGCCAAGGCCTATAACAGCAGCAGCACACTTACATTCACTGACAGTTTGTCCAATATTGAGGGGGCATACGGGTCTTCTTATAACGATACCATTACCGGGTCTTCCACCACAAGAGAACTTGGCGGTGAAGGCGGTGACGATTACATCGTGGGCAACAGCCAGAACGCCAACAGCTTTACCGAGTATCTCAACGGCGGCGAAGGGGATGACACCATCGATGGCGGAAACTTTTCCGATGACAATTCATACCGGGCAAACAATCAGATCGAATACGATTGGTCTGATACCGGTGCCGGGGTGGATGTCGATATCGACTATACCCGCAGCGGCGGTACCAGTACCTATACCGGTACGGCAATAGACCCCTACGGGGATACAGATACCCTGATTGACATCGACCGTTTTAATCTGACGAGCTATGACGACAGCATCAGTATAACTGTTGACGATCAGGACGGTGACTCAAATATTCGCTGGTACATTTACAGTACGGACGGATCTGACGATTATACCGGCACCCTTGGAGAGCGGGTGCGCCTGCTCTATCTTGATGATCCCGGGAATGTGACTGTGGATCTGAGCGCCGGCACGGCAACGGACGGCTGGGGCAATACGGACAGCCTGACGACAATTCCCCAGGTCAGTGGTTCCAATGACGGCAACGACACCCTGATCGGTTCCAGTGCGGATGAGGGTCTCATCGGTTCATTGGGCAGTGATTCAATGGATGGCGGAGACGGATATGACTGGACGGACTATAGTTGGATCAGCATTGGCGACGATGATTTTTCATATGTGGAAATAGATTTGGCAACCAATGATGCAAAAGGGTATGACAGTACCAGCACTTTAATCTTCACAGATACATTGGAAAACTTTGAAGAAGCCTGGGGGTCCTCAGGCAATGACTATGTGGCCGGGGATGCCAATGATAATTATATCGGTGGAAACGACGGCAACGACACATTAAACGGTGGCGCCGGAGGTATGGATACCTTGCGGGGAGACTGGAATGGGTCCGGTCAGGATACGTTTCAGATCATTGATTCCAGCACCTACGATGTGATTGCCGATTTCAGCTTCACAGACAGCGACATTATTCAAATCGATGAGACACAGCTTGGGTTTACCGCTTATGGCTACAATGAGTTTACCCAGGCCAGCAGCGCAAGCCAGGTCTATGCCATGGATTATCAAGTCATTGCAGTCACGGATTATGCCAGCAGCGATTGGTCGGACGTCAGTTCCGTGTTGAATTCCTCGCTGTATTATGTGGATGCATACGACCAGGAATCATACTTCATCGTAAGCAACAATGAAGACTCCCGCGCCTATTATTGGGAAGGTGATACGAACAGCGATTCTGCCGTAAGTGACTCCGAGCTGCATCTGGGGGTTGAAATGGATGGCATTGCTGACTTGGGCGATATGACGGACGCGCATGTGGAAATCGTATAAACCATAGCCCCCTGTTTTTCTGACCTGTTTTTCTGGCCCGGCCGGTAGCTCATACCGGCCGGGCTTTTTTTTGTCCAATTTGCCCGGTCCGTTGTAAATCACAAAAAAGTCACAATATGTGCTGAAAAATAGTCTTTTTGTGAAAAATACAAATTTGAAATAATATTTATTTCAAATTTGTATTTTCATGAATATTTCAAGATTTTCTGATTTGCATCATTTTTCCTTTTATTTCAGTGTTTTATTTTGTTTCTTATTCTTTTTAACCTCTTGGCACTCCTCTTGCTCTAATACAGAAACAAGATGTCATACGCGCACCTTTAGCCAAAAAGGGAGAAAAAATGAAAAAAATTCTGGCAGTGATCAAACCATTTAAGGTGGATGAGGTCAAAGACGCCTTGTCCAAAATTAACATCAACGGCATGACCATATCCGAAGTCAAGGGCTTTGGCAGGCAAAAAGGGCACAAAGAAGTATACCGGGGGGCTGAATACCAGACGGATTTTGTTCCCAAGGTGGAACTCAAGATTTGTGTGGATGATGACCAGGCAGACACTGTGGTGGATACCATCATAGAAACGGCGAAAACCGGTAAGATCGGAGACGGTAAGATTTTTATCATGCCTGTGGAAGATGTGGTCCGCATCCGGACCCGCGAAACCGGCGTTGAAGCGCTATAATTAAGACCAACCGTAAGCTTTAAGGAGACAAAAATGAAATATATATGGATGATTTTACTCTCACTGATCTGCAGCATGTCCGCCGCCTGGGCCGGTGACGACACCCCCACCGTTTTAACCAACAAGGATGCCATTGCGCTGGTACAGTCCCATGCGGACTATGTCTGGACCCTGGTTTGCGCGGTACTTGTTTTTTTTATGCAGGCCGGATTCGCCATGGTAGAGGCCGGGTTTACCCGGGCTAAAAACGCCGTTAATATCATGATGAAGAACCTCATGGACTTTTCCATGGGCACCATCTCTTTTTGGGCCATCGGCTTCGGCCTGATGTTCGGTGCCTCTAAAACCGGGTTTTTCGGAACCACCGGATTTTTTCTCAGCGATTTTGAGATCGGCGGAGATCCCTGGGTGCTGGCCTTCTGGATGTTCCAGGTTGTGTTTGCCGCCACCGCCGCCACCATCGTTTCCGGCGCCATGGCCGAGCGGACCAAGTTTACCGCCTATCTGGTATATACCGCCTGTGTTACCGCATTAATTTACCCGATTTTCGGTTCCTGGGCATGGGGCTCCCTGCTCAACGGGTCCGGATGGCTTGAAGGGCTTGGTTTTATTGATTTCGCCGGTTCCACTGTCGTTCACTCCGTGGGCGGCTGGGCAGCGCTTGCCGGTGCGATGGTGCTAGGCCCCCGCCTTGGAAAGTATACCAAAGACGGCCGGATCAAACCCATCCTGGGTCACAACATTCCTCTGGCCGCCCTGGGCGTGTTTATCCTCTGGGTGGGCTGGTTCGGGTTTAACCCGGGTTCCACCACAGCGGCAACAAAAGATATTGCCATGATTTTTGTAAATACCAATTTGGCGGCTGCTGCCGGGGCTGTATTGGCCATGATCGTCTCCTGGATGAAGTTTGGAAAGCCCGAGGTAGGCATGAGCCTTAACGGCGCGCTTGCCGGGCTCGTGGGGATAACTGCCGGATGCGCCAATGTCACCCCCGGCAGCGCCGTCATTATCGGTGCCATCGCCGGTATCCTGGTGGTCTTTTCCGTTCTCTTCTTTGAGCGGGTTAAAATCGATGATCCCGTGGGTGCCATTTCCGTTCACGGCGTCTGCGGTGCCTGGGGAACCCTGGGTGCAGGTATCTTCAACATCGGCGGGACCTCCCTGAAGATCCTTTCCGTGCAGTGCATCGGCATTCTGGCCTGCTTTGTCTGGACCTTTGCCATGGCCTATGCCCTGTTCAAGATCATTGACGCCACCATGGGCCTGCGGGTTTCCGCTGAAGAAGAACTGGAAGGGCTGGATGCCACCGAGCACGGCGGCAACGCCTATCCGGATTTTACCACCATCAACCATTCCGGCGGCTATTCCGGCGGCACCGGCGGCACAGGTGAAGAAACATCTGCGGCCTACAGCACCAAGCTGGCCAACCAGACCTAACCCCATCCCATAGCGTTTTTCCGCATTCTGCGGAATTCCAACCCGGCAGTGCACCGTCCCCTGCGCTGCCGGGTTATTTTTTGGGGCTTTTAAGCCGTTGTCTATTGTTGATTTTGGGCTGTTCATGATATGATATCCTTTTTCAAAAGCCCAAGACCTTTGGAAGGATAAGGATGCTTCCGTCCCGAAACCTGATCAAATCCGCATTGTTCATCATCGTCCTTGGAGGTATATTCGCCCTGGGGTATCAGGGGGTGGAATACAATTGGCAATGGTACCGCATCTGGCCCTATTTCCTGTCAGTACAGGGAGGGCAGATCGTCCCTGGGATACTGTTTAAGGGATTGGTGATCACCCTGAAAATATCGGGCCTGGGCCTTGTGCTCTCCCTTTTGCTGGGGAGCCTGTCCGCTGTGGCGCGGCTGTCCCCTTTTCCGGTACTGCGGATCATGGCATGGATCTATGTGGAGACCATCAGGAATACACCGCTGCTGATCCAGATTTTTCTGATCTATTTTGTGATTTCTCCGGTGTTGGATATCTCGGCATTCTGGTCGGCAGTCTGGGCCTTGAGCCTCTTTGAAGGGGCCTATGCCTCAGAGATCATCCGGTCGGGTATCATCGGCACCCCCAAAGGGCAGATTGAAGCGGCTCTCGGGTTGGGGCTGTCCAAGCCGGTGATCTATTACAAGGTCATCATCCCCCAGATGCTGCGGACCACGCTTCCCATGCTGGCAGGCCAGAGTGTCTCTTTGATCAAGGATTCCGCACTGGTGTCCACCATCTCCATTTATGACCTGACCATGCAGGCCCAGAAGATCGTTTCCGAGACTTTTTTAACTTTTGAAATATGGTTTGCCGTGGCAATCTGCTACCTTGTGATAACGGCAAGCCTTTCTTTTTTTATCAGGCAGTTGGAATTGCGGATGAAGTTTGGCAACTAAGATGATGGTAGCTTATCATACGATATCGCTCCACAGCGACTTAAGGGAGATCAAAATGAAAAAGATTGCAGGTATTCTTATTGTGTTCATGCTGGCCGCAGGCACTGCCCTGGCCGGACAAACCGGGGCTATGCTGTCCCAGGAAAGCATCATTGAAAAAATTCAGAAAGACGGGGTCCTAAGGGTGGGCATGTCCACTTTTGTACCCTGGGCCATGAAGGATAAAAAAGGGGAACTCATCGGTTTCGAGATTGATGTGGCAAAAAAGCTGGCCCAGGATATGGGCGTGACGGTCGAATTCGTTCCCACGGCCTGGTCAGGCATCATTCCAGCCCTGCTGACAGGCAAATTCGATGTGATCATCGGCGGGATGGGCATCACCCCGGAGCGGAATCTTAAGGTGAACTTTACCATACCTTACGAGTTTTCCGGCATGTCCATGGTGGCCCACAAGAAAAAGGCTGCCGGGCGCAGCTCGGTGGAAGATTTCAACAAAGCGGATGTAACCATTGCCGTCCGCATGGGTACCACGGCGGAACAGGCAGCCAGAAAATTTATGCCCAAAGCCCAGTTCAAGCTTTTTGAAAATGAGAGCCAGGCCCTGCAGGAGTTGAACCTGGGCCGGGTCCATGCGGTGGTATCCTCAGCCCCCATGCCGGCCTTCCACGCCCTGAAGTTCCCGGATAAGCTCTTTGTACCCATCAAGGAGAATTTTACCAAAGAGCCCATCGGTTTTGCCCTGCGTAAAGGGGATTACGATGCGCTCAACTACTTCAACAACTGGATTCTCATTAACCACGCCTCAGGCTTCCTGAGGGAAAGACAGGCATACTGGTTCGAAAGCAAAGACTGGGAGAGCCTTGTTCAATAAACCTTCCAACAGAATTACCCTGGTGGATATGGCAGCCCTTGGCCTTGCGGCCGCTGCCATATCCTTTTTTTTGTCCCGTATGGGGGCTGTGCTGGCCTATGACTGGAACTGGGCGGCAATCCCTCAATACTTTATTTTTCTGGACGAAGAAACCGGATCCTGGACACCAAACATCCTGTTGAGGGGATTTTTCACCACTGTGAAGCTCAGTGTCTGGGCCACCGTGCTGGCATTCATTATCGGGACTCTTTCCGGGATCATGGGGGCAAGGGGAAACGGATTTCAGCGGTTTGTCAGCCGGATCTATGTGGAGATTGTCCGGAACATTCCCTCCCTGGTCCTGCTGATCATTTTTTACTATTTTGTCTCCAGCCAGTTTCTGGATATACTGGGGCTGGATACCCGGCTTCGCGGACAGCCGGAGGGCGTGCAGGGCCTCGTCTCCTTTTTGTGGGCGGATGCCGGCAGTGTCAATGCCTTTGTTTCTGCCGTGGCAGCACTGGCGTTGTATGAGGGTGCCTATATATCTGAAATCGTTCGCGGCGGGATTCTGGGGCTGCCCAGGGGGCAGTGGGAGGCGGCATTTGCCATCGGCCTTTCAGGACCCAAAACCTTTAGGCTTGTCATCCTGCCCCAGGCCTTTCGTAAGGTGGCCTTTCCCCTGGCAGGGCAGTTTATTTCAACGATCAAGGATTCAGCCATCGTATCTGTAATATCCATCCAGGAGCTTACCTTCCAGGGGATGGAACTGATGGCTGCCACCTTCCTGACCTTTGAAATCTGGATTACGGTGACCCTGCTTTACTTTGTCCTGACTTTTTCATTGTCGGCGATTATAAACGGCTTTGAAAAGCGTTCCGCCCCAAGGGGATAGGGCAAACCGGGTTAATAGGTGCCGTCAAAGGCCCTGTCGTTGAGCTTGTAGCCGATGCCGTAAACGGAGAGGATGAGCTGGACCTTCGGCAGCCGGGCAGCCAGCTTCTTTCTCAGGTTTTTCACATGGCTGTCCACGGTGCGTTCGTACCCTTCAAAGTGATACCCCTGTACCTTGTCAAGGAGTTCCGACCGGGAGAAGACTTTGCCCGGATGGGCCATCAGCAGCCTCAGGATACCGAATTCATTGGGTGTCAGCGTAACTTCCTTATTATCCACCGTACAGGTGTGACGGTCTTCGTTCAGCGCCAGCGGGCCGATGGCGATTTCCGTTTCCCGGGCCGGCGGTGAGGTCCGGCGCAGTACCGCCTTGACCCGCGCCACCACTTCTCTGGGGCTGAAAGGCTTGCAGATATAATCGTCGGAACCCAGTTCAAGGCCCACCAGCCGGTCGATTTCCGACACCCTGGCCGTCAGCATAATCACCGGCAAAGATGAGGTTTTGCGGATATCTCTGCACAGGGTCAGGCCGTCTTTTCCGGGCAACATCACATCCAGGAGAATGAGGTCAACCGGGGTTTTGGCAATATATGACTCAACCAGATCCCCCCGGTCCAGAATGGTTGTGACAAAGCCTTCAGCCTCCAGATAATCCCGGATCAAAAGGGCAATTTTCTCTTCATCTTCAACAATCAGGATGTGGTCGCTCATGGGGCTCCTTTATGGGGCGCTGGGTTCTTCATTTTCCGGGACCAGGGCCGGCAGGGTGATGGAAATTTTCACACCGCCGAGTTCTGATGGTTCCGCCTTGATCTGCCCGCCGTGGGCCCGGACGATGTGCCTGCATATGGCAAGTCCCAGTCCGCTGCCGCCCTGTTTTCTGTTTCGTGACTCCTCTCCCCTGAAAAGCCGGTCAAAAAGCCGGGGAAGCTGGTCTGACGGTACTTTTGGGGCTGAATCGTCAAAGGCCAATTCTATCCGGTTTTCTTTGCCCTGGCAAGTGATTCGAAGGTGCCCCGGCGGATCCGTATAGGCCAGTGAGTTTTTTACCAGGTTGGAGAAGAGTTGAACCAAGCGGTCCGGATCCCCCATCACCATGGCCCGCCCCGGCACATGGGCGGACACCCGGGTCTGCTTTTTCTCAATCCGGGGTGAGAACCGTTCCAGGGTCATGGCCAGGAGTGCGGCCATATCCACAGGGGTTTTTGAGATCCGGATAATATTGGCCTCGGCCATGGACAGTTCGTGGAGATCGTTCACAAGGCGGATCAGGTGGGTCACCTCCGAATGGAGGGAGTTCACCGATGTGGCATCCAGCTTGCGGATGCCGTCCTGAACCGCTTCAAGTTCTCCCCGGAGAATGGCCAGGGGCGTTCTCAGTTCATGGGAGATATCAGACAGCCAGTTGATCTGCCGCTCTTCATACTCACCGAGGGTGGATGCCAGCCAGTTAAAGTCTTCGGCAAGCTGTCCCAGTTCATCCCGGGTGTTGGGCTGGAGCCGGGTGTCAAATTGCCGCTTGCCCAGTGCCCGGGTCGCCTGGGAAAGTTTTTTGATGGGGGCCAGCAGATGGGCTGCCAGAAAAAAGGAAACCAGTACCGAGCAGAGCAGGAAGATGCCGCCGGCCAGGTAAAAGCTCTGCTTTTGCTGCTTGAGGAATTGAAGATCCAGAGGATGGGAAAGATTCTCCGGCTGATTGAATCCAAGATAGCCCACGGGGTCCCCTTCGGCCGGTATCGGCCGGAGTATTTTGGGATCCGCATGCTGGCGCTGTCCCATTATCAGTTGTTTGTCTTTGTCCAGCAGCACAACCCGGGGCCCCAGTTCATTTTTACCGGGATGGGGAGGATGGCTCATGCGAAACCTGTCGAGGGACGGCTGTGGAGGGCCTGGGGGAAGGGGCGGGTCTTCTGGTATTTCCCCCGGATTTGCCGGTGGATGAGGCCTCGGCGCTGGCGGGTGTGAAGGCCCCGGGGGGGCCATACCCGGGAGATCAGGAGCCAGACCGGCCTCCTGCATGAGGGGCAGCCAGGTAGCAGGGTTCTGTCTCAGGTGGTCAAATCCGCCTTTTTCCCTGTATTCCCGGTCCAGGATTGATACCAGGCCGTCCAGTTGGCTGTATTCCATCCGGGAGACGTAGTCTGAAAAATTCTGGATGGCATAGAATTGGATCAAGCTGATAAGAATGCCCACCAGGATGGCGCCGGTCAAAAGAAACGAGAGAAAAAATTTAGTCAGTAGCGGAATCCGCATGGATGTCCTCTCCCTGCAGTTGCGTGTGGCACCCCGGTTGCGGGGCAGCTTATTGGGTACAGGGTATATAAATCCGTGTGTTTTTTCAATTTGCCCGGGATCTTTTCATGGTTTCTCCATACTTTCTTCATAGTGAAGGAGGGGTGGTTTGCACGCCCATGATTTTCTTTTGGGGGATTAGATTCTTGATAAAACGGACCAATCGTGGCATTGTGCCGTTGTCATGCAGAGATTTACCCAAAACGTGGTGGCGGTGATTCAGGCCATCCCGAAAGGAAAGGTCACTTCCTACGGCCGGGTGGCAGCCCTGGCCGGAAATCCGAGAGGGGCGCGCCAGGTTTCCCGTTATCTGCATTCCTTGTCGGAAAAATATGACCTGCCCTGGCACCGGGTGGTGAATGCCGCAGGAAAGATTTCCCTGCCAAAGGGCAGGGGATACGAACAACAGCGCGCCTTGCTTGAAGATGAAGGGGTTGTGTTCTCAGGATCCAGGTCCATAGACTTCAGTGTTTTTCTTTGGGAACCGGTTAGCCATCCGGATGGTCAACTGATGGTGCCTCAGCCCTGATCCCTTTTATTCTGTTTTGAGAACGCCCTTTTCATCTCATTGTATTTCGGCCCGTCTTTTTTCCACAGCCTGCATGAATCAATGAGAAATACCCCGGCTTTTTCCGGATCGACGCCCTGGGCAGGCGTTTGGTTCTGATGGCGTTGCCAGGTCAGCCATCCGTGGAGAATCTCGGTGCCCATCGCCTTGACCAGGGTGCACAGGTGGGCACAGCCGTCCTTTCCGCCCACACGGGAACGAATTTCCTTGGAGAATCCCGGTCTGATTTCAAGGCCTGTGATGTGGGCCATCCGGTCAAGAGTTTGGGGGCACTCTGCCATTGGAGCTGTGAGGATCTCACCTTCAGCTTCAATGATCCGTAAGGGAGCGGAGGCGATGAGGAGGGTGGCTGTCATGTGGTGAATGGTGCCCGGATCTTTGGGCCTGCCCAATATATCCACAATGGGAACCCTGCGTTCATCCCGGAGTTCTCCGTGGACGATGATACGATCCTCTCCGTGGTCATAGCTGGAAAGACGGATATCCCGGGTATGAACGGGGGATTTTGGGGCAATGATGTCTTTGAGCATGCTTTTTCCTTATTTGCTTCTTTTTTTAAGTTACGCCGGACAGCCTATGACATTTGGCCGCCTGAATCAAATCCTACCCTTTTTTTCTTGACGAAAGCTGTTTAACGCTCTACCGTTCCAGTCTGTTTGATTCGCCCCGGTTCACATATCCCGGCGGTGAAGAATTGCCTGGTATGAGGAGTAAGATCTTGTCTACATTCTTTGTCCGCCCGGTTGCCGGTGTATTTATCGGGGCGTTGATTATCAGTTTTTCCGGTGTTTTTATAAAAATATCCCAGGTTCATCCCATGGTTTCCGCCTTTTACCGGGTGTTTTTCGGATGTATATTTTTATCTGTGGCCTGCGGGGTTAAAGGGGAGTTCCGGCGGCAGCCGGTGAGCCGCATCCTTCTGGCCGCGGTTTGCGGTGTCGTATTCAGTATCGATCTGTTCTGCTGGCATACAAGTATCGGTTTCATCGGCCCGGGGCTGGCGACAATCCTGGGAAACTGCCAGGTGTTTATCCTGGCCGTGGCCGGATGGCTGATTTACCGGGAGCGTCTGACGGGCATGTTTCTGCTTTCCCTGCCCATGGCTCTGCTGGGGCTGTACATGATTATCGGTATGGATGGCGCTGCACTTACGCCGGCATACCTGAAAGGCATCGGATATGGTGTGCTCACCGCAATCAGTTATGGGGCATTTCTTCTGTTGATCCGCTATGTTCAGTCCGGCGGTCGCGGCCCCCTGTTTTTTTACCAGGTGGTGGTGACCGCTTCAGCCAGTTTGTGTCTGGGCGGTTTCATCGTTTTCGGAGACTACAGTTTCCTCATACCCGATGCCCGGTCCCTTGCCGCGTTGATTGGGGTCGGGGTATTCTCCCAGGCACTGGCCTGGGCCGTGATTTCATATTGCCTGCCGGATGTGCCGGCCTCCCGGGCGGGATTGATTCTGCTGCTCCAGCCGGCCCTTTCATTTGTCTGGGATGTTCTTATGTTTGACCGTCAGACAGGCGTTGTGGGATGGTTCGGCGTTGCGGTGGTACTGGCTGCCATTTACATGGGAATGGGACATGGACAGGCCCGGGGAGATGACCCTGTCTTGCCGGAAAAGATGCCGCGGTAATTATCGTAGGGGACTGCCCGGCATCATATGGACAGTGTCGATAGCGTTGCGTCTGGCAAAGGTGGCAAGAATTTCAAGGGCATTGCCGGATACAAAGGAAATCAGTTTGATGCGGTTTTCCGTCAGGGCCTCTGCCGGGCTGGTTGAAATGGCACCGCAGATGAGGATCGGGACCCCGAGGCGTTTTAGCAGGACGGACAATCCCTGAATATCACCGGGATGAAACGATACGTAGGTGGTGTGGGAAACCGACTTGTTTTCGATTCCTGCAATAAGCAGGGTCCTGGCAGAATCAAATACCGGAGATACCCGGTTTCCCCAGGCCGTCACGGCGATTTTCATTTTTATTCTCCCATATTCCGGTTGTCTCTTCACAGGCTTGTGTTGGCATGCGTTCATCGAAAGACAATAAATGCAAGGGCCATACCGCCGGAATAAGGACGACGTTGAGCGAAAAAATCTCACGTTTTCTATTGATACGACGTCCCGGGCGGATGCGAAACGTCGCATAAACGAGACGCTGGGATGATGACAGTCGCGAAAGTACGGTACCGGTCTGACCGGATGAGCCGCGTTTTAAGGACGTATCCCTAATTTTTTAATCCGCCTGAACAGGGTGCTTTTGTGGATGCCCAGGTCGCGGGCTGCCGCGTTCCGGTTGCCGTTGTTTCTGGCCAGCGCGTCTTTGATCACCTTGATCTGAGCGGTGCGGACAGGATCCGTATCCGGCTGGTGCCGGGGGGCGGGTGTAAAAGCAAGAAAACCTGGCAGATGGGTGGTGTTGATATACCCTTCCGGACAGAGTACAAAGGCGTGCTCAATGATATTTTCCAGTTCCCTTATATTGCCGGGAAATTCATGGGACATCAGGGCTGCCAGCACCTCCTGGTCAATGCCCTGGATAAATTTGTTCTGCCGGAGGTTGAGTTTTGAGATAAAACGGTCCGTAAGCGGCGGGATATCTTCCATCCGCTGCCGCAGTGGCGGCAGGCAGATCCTGATCACGTTGATCCGGTAATAAAGATCCTGGCGGAAGCTGTTGCTCTCCACCATGGCAGACAGGTCCCTGTTGGTGGCGGCGATGATCCTGACGTTGGTTTTTTCTTTGGCAATCCCCCCTAAAGGGGTATACTCATGTTCCTGAAGCACCCTGAGCAGGCGTACCTGAAATGCCGGGCTGGTATCCCCGATTTCATCGAGAAAAACCGTCCCGCCTTCGGCCAGGGCAAACTGGCCGGGCTTGTCTTTCACCGCATGGGTAAAGGCCCCCTTTTTGTAACCGAACAATTCGGATTCTAAAAGCGTATCCGGCAGGGCACCGCAGTTGATGGCGATAAACGGGTGGTCCTTTCTCGGGCTGAGATTGTGGATGGCACGTGCCATCAGTTCTTTTCCCGTGCCGGTTTCCCCCTCAATGAGCACAGAGGCATCCGAGTCCGAGATCTGGGGCAGGATGTTGAAAATATTTTTCATGGCACTGGAGGTTGAGACGATGTCTTCCACCTGAACCTCCCGGGTCAGTTCATGGCGAAGGGCCTCTTCAAGGGAATGGTCCCTGAAGGTTTCCACGCCGCCGATCACATCTCCGTTTTTGTCAATGAGCAATGAAGTGGCTGCTGTAATGGGAATTTTTTTCTGCTGGGTGTTGATGATGTAGGCGGATGTGGAGATAAAGGGTTTGCCTTCCTCCATGGTGCGCTTTAATGCACAGTCTTCTTCGCACATATTGGAGCGGAAGACCTCCCAGCAGTGGCGGCCTATGGCCTCCTTACGGGAAATGCCCGTGATTTCTTCTGCTGCCCTGTTAAACGAGGTGATCTCCCAGTTATAGTCGATGGTGAATACCCCGTCAGAGATGGAGTCTAAAATAATTTTTGTGGTGTCCTGGGAAAGGGGGCCGAAGATTTTACTTTTATCCATGGGATGTATCCTTTTTTTTAATCGTGTTTAATCAGATGTGATGCGAAATTGCAACCAAAAAACCCGGCAAGTGGGCAAAAGGGTCGCAAAAATGAAAAACTGAAGAATAATATTTGATTTTAAGGTGTTACTTTGTGGTGGGTCGCATAGTTGCAACAAATGGATGTGTGGTCTATTGAAATTGGCTTTGCAACGGTCTGACGGCTGAAAAAAATGGTTAAATTTTTATTTTTTTTCTCAAGGTTTTGGGGTGATAGACCGAAAACTATTTTAAAGCAAATATGAAGAATGAAACGTCAGGTGTGCACCTGGCAATTTTCATCAACCAAGAGATGAATTAGGCAGTACCTTAAATAGGGAGAAGACCAATGAATATGACGGCAATGGAAATCAAGACCCAGGATGTTCCTGACATTTCGCCGTTGCGGCCTGTGGAACAGGTGCAAACTACAGACAGGCAGATGGAGGCCAAGCAGGCCCGGGAGCCTTTAACAGAAAAAAATGCATCTGAGTCCATCTCTGCCAAGGAAGTGGAAGAGGTGCTTGAGGCCTTCCAGGATCTCTCGGAGACCATCCAGACCAAACTCAGCTTTTCCGTGGATGACAATAATAACGAGATCGTGGTCAAGGTGTTTGACAAGGAATCCAATGAGCTGATCCGGCAGTTCCCCTCCGAAGAGATGCTGGCCCTTCAGGATAAAATGACGGATCTGGCCGGTTTTTTGTTCAACGAGAACGTATAATCATTTGGCTGCCGCCCTTGCCGACAGGTCGGGCTCGGGCGGAGGATGCCATGGCTACCGGTTTGTCCCTTCGTTCACAGGTAGCTTAACGAATCGTTTTCCTGTCTCAGCGGCGAATCATTGCCGTAATTTTGTTACACAGTCCACATAATGTGCCCTGCAACGGTTCTCCACGGTGAGAAGCGTGGCAAAGGCCTGCGTAAAATCGCCCCTGCCAAGGGTGAAAAGTCCGTGCCCGTATACGATCGCCGCATCTTTGTTGCGTTCAAAGGCCAGGGGCAGGGTGTTACACAGCCCCGTGGGGCCTGTGCCCACCTCGCCCGGAACAATGGGTACGCCCAGTACCTCGCGTTTTTTAGGGCAATGGGTATGGCAGCGGGTGCTGAACCGGCACACCTGCTTTTTTTTCGGGTCGCAGTCCATGGAGAGGATGACTGAAAACCTGGGGTGGCCGTGAAGGATGGCATCGGCACCGGTTCTTGCGATGGTTTCCAGATGGGCGGTAAGTTCGCTGGATGCGGTCAGGCCGGCACTTGACGATCCGTCCAGAGGGACGGGGTCGATGCATCCGGCCAGTTCATCCAGGGAACTGCCGGTCTGGCTGATATAAAGAATATTATCGCGGCAAAAAGAAATGTTGCCGAAATAAGAGTCCACAAGTCCGTATTCAACCGTTTTGGCCCCGGCCTGGATCATGGCTTCATAGACCCTTTCCTCAGATTGAATCGGTCCTTTGACAAGGTCTGGTATGGGCATGGCCATGCCGGTAAGCCAAGGTGCCAGCTCATCGTAAACCCCATGCATATCAGGCGGGGCTGTACCGCATTGCAGATGGTTCAGGTAATCGGAAAAAAATTTAACAAAGCAGGCAAAGGCCACGGAGCTTCCCACCACAAACCCCTGTTCCGGGCTTACGGTGCCGTGGGCAACGATGGCAGGACCCTTGGGGGCGTCAGGCAGGTTTTGCCCGGTGTCTGAGATGATGACGCATTTCCGGCGTTTCAGGGCAGTGATGATATCCGGTGTCGAAAAGCCGGGTATTACGGGAAGATCGTGAAGAAACGTCCGGGTTTCGCAATCTTCCGGCTGAATGGGCAGGTTTTTTGTCAACGCTTCCTTTGCCAGATAGGCGATAATTTTGTCATAGGGTGGGGCCGGTTGGAAAAACACCAGGGAATTGATGGCCATGGCAGAGAAAACCGGTTCTAATTCCTTTGTTTCCCACCCTTTTCTGTTCCAGCTCAGGGTGTAATCAAGTCCCCCCACAATGGGACGGCCCGGCCCTTCGGCTTCCGCCAGTCCGGCCTGGATCAATTTTTTTTCGTACTTGCGGATTAATGCGTCCATCAGTCAAGCCCCAGCTCTTTTCTTTTTTCCGGCAGCGGGGTGCCGTCGGTGTCCAGTCCCCGGATATGGTAGTAGGTCTTTCGGGTATCGAGAAATGCGGCTCTGTCCAGGGGGGGGATGGAGATCCGGTTGCCGCCGGAACCCGGTTCCGTGAAAAAACGGACCGGCAGATCGTCGGCATCCGCCCCGTATCCGTAGGTATGGTTGATGATCCGCTCGTTGAAGTAGATTCGTTCTCCTGCTGCCAAAAGATCCTGGGCCGACGATGGGATGCCTGTTACTGCGGTAAACGCCTTGGCGTATTCTTCCAGGCCGGCAGCAAAGAAGGTGAATTTGCAGGCCACCAGGGAATCAACCACCGCGTTGAGGTCTTCGGCGATTTTGATGATTCTGGCTTTGCCGCTGAAGCTGAACCGGTCTGTGGCCACAGGTTTTCTGAATATTTCATGGGAAATGGGATAGGCGCGCAGGTGACAGCCCCCCCGGGTGGAAAGGGCATAGGCCAGGGCCATGCCGTAGGCGCCCCTGGGATCGTAGGCCGGCAGTTCCAGATTCTTTACCGCCATTGCCGTTTCAGGGCGGCCAAGGCGTCTAGCGTACTCCGCAGCGCCCAATTTCAGGTTGCGGCCTTCGCCACGGTCCATGGCCATATCCGACAGCAGGGATAGTACTTGCCTGCCGGTGTAGTCCGCCCCTGTGATCTCGCGTCTGCAGGCCAGGGTGGCAGCGGCGGAAATGGTGTCCATGCCCAGGCGGTTGCACAGGTCATTGGCTTCCACTACCAAATCCATATCTTTGCTGTTGATGAGGGCCGTGAAGTGGGACATAGTCTCAAATTCAGGCATGGCGGCACCGGGTTTGTTTCGGGTGCCGATCTTTTTACAGAGAATGTGGCAGCCTTTGCAGCCGTATTTTTTGGGGGAATATGCGGCGGCAAAGGCGGCAGCGTTCAGCTTGGAAGCAGGCTCAAACCGGGTGGCGCGGAAGTTGTCCGTGGGCATCATCCGGCGGTTGTCCATAAGATCGTATACCGCACCGGTGCCAAGGCAGGTAAATCCGTACTGGCCCATCAGGGCGGGTGACGCCGCGGTCAACCGGATAACCTCTTCCCTGGCTTCCTTGAGTCCGGGCAGATCCTTTATCCGGACTTTTCCTGAGCCTTCGGCCAGGAGGTACTTCAGGTTTTTGGCGGCAAAACTTAAGCCCAGTCCCGTACGGCCGGCAGAATGATGGTTGTCCGCAGTGATGGAGGCGAACTTCACCCCGTTTTCCGCGGCTGGCCCGATACAGGCAAGACCTGCCTTTTTCGGTGCAACAGTCCGGTAAACCTCCCGGGTGTCCTTGCCCCGGAGGTGGTCACACCGGATAAACCGGATTTCCTTTTCCCGGATCTCAATTCCCACGGGGTAGGGGCTTTTCCCGGTGATCACCACCCCGTCCCAACCGGCGCGCTTGAGCTGGGTCGAAAGCTTTCCGCCCACGGAGGCATCCCCCACGCATCCGGTCAGTGGGGATCTGGATACCAGGTGGAGCCGGCCTGATGTCGGTGCAATGGTTGCGGTCAGGGGGCCTGTGAAAAGACAGATGGGCATATCCGGATGGTTCCAGTCCAGATTGCCTGCACGGCGCAGAAAATACCCTCCAAGCCCTTTGCCGCCGATAAAGCGGTGGTAAAGATCCGGTTCCAAAGATGCCACGTGATAGTCGTGACGGGTAAGGTTGATGTGCAGTATATGTCCTGTCCAGCCGTGCATGGTTTACAGTCTATACCGGTAATCCCGTGTGAAAGCAAGTTTGGGAAAGATTAAGTGGGAAGGTGAGTAAACCCGGCCGCAGGGTCTGCGGCCGGGTGGTTTTCAAGTGCGGGTAATTATACCGATTAGAAATATACCGGGTTCCAGCACATGTTGTCGATCAGCGCGTTGAGGCGGTCTTCGTTGTTTTCATGTTTGAACCGGGAGAAGGGGCAGTCATTCTGGGTGACCCCGGCCTTAATGGCCTCGGCCCCCACCCGCTTGGCAACGGCGATGGACACTTCTCTGAGCTGGTGCAGGGGCGGGCATAAAATTCCGTCCTTGAGGTCTTCCTCGCTGATGAATTCCGCAACGGCATGGGCGGCCGCAGAGAAGAACACCGGCAGGACCTCCGTGGCGCCAGAGGCCACGACACCCAGACCGACGCCCGGGAATACAAAGGCGTTGTTCATCTGGCCGATCCGGTAGGCTTTGCCATTGTGTTCCACATCGGCAAAGGGAGAGCCGGTGGCCACCAGGGCCTTGCCGTCGGTCCATTGGAAGACATCCACGGGCAGGGCTTCGGTTTTGCTGGTGGGGTTGCTCAAGGGAAGGATAACGGGGCGGTCCGTGTTTTCGGATACCGCATCCACCACTTCGCGGGTGAAGCAGCCGGGCTGACCGGAGGTGCCGATGAGAACGGTGACCTTTTCGTTTTTCACCACGTTGAGCAGGGTGTTGTCCTCAGGGCTTTTCAGCCAGGTCAGGGTGGCCGGGTCTTTGGCGTACTTGATTTTGTAGGGTTCAAGGTCCCGGTCGGAGGTGACCACACCCCTGGAGTCCAGGGTGAATATTCTTGCAATGGCGTCTTCGGTGCTCATGCCCTGTTCTTCAAGTTCGGTCTGGATCTGCTCGGCGATGCCCACGCCGCCGGCGCCTGCACCGTGCACCAGGTATACCTGGTCGGTCATGCTTTTTTTCGTCACCTTCATGGCGGCAATGATGCCGGCCAGGGTGATGGAGCCGGTACCCTGGATATCGTCGTTAAAGGAGACCACGTCCTTGAGGTACTTATCACGGACCGTGAAGGCGGTCTGCTTGGAGAAATCTTCCCACTGGCACAGGGCTTTGGGGAATACTTTCTTGAATGCGGTGACGAATTTTTCAATGAAATCGTAGTAGGCATCACCGGTGAGGCGGCGTTCGCGCCAGCCCAGGTAGTTGGGGTCGTTCAGCAGGTCTTCGTTGTCCGTGCCCACATCCAGGGAAATGGGCAGGCAATGCCAGGGGGCGATACCGGCACCCTGGGTGTAGAGCATCAGTTTGCCCAGGCAGATGGGGATGCCGCCGGCACCCTGGTCACCGATGCCCAGGATCCCCTGGTTGTCCGTTACAACGGCCACCCGGATGTCCTGGTCGGTATAGTGGTGGAGAATATGTTCGGCCTGGTCAATATTGCCCGGGTAGAAATGGATGCCGTTGGCCCGGCGGAACATGTTGGAGTACTGCTGGCAGGCCAGGCCCACCGTGGGGGTGTAGATGATGGGCAGAAAGCTGGTCACGTCGGACGCAATAACGGCGTGGGCCAGGACCACGTTTCTGTCGTAAAGGCTTCTTAAGTAAATGAATTTTTCAATATCGTTCTCTTTTTCGGAGAGGATCCTCAAGCTGGATTTTACCTGTTCTTCAAGGCTTTTTACCCGTGGGGGCAGGTATCCGTCCAGCTTTAGTTTCCGTCTTTCATCCGTGGTAAAGGCCGTGCCTTTGCTGATATTGTTGTAGCGAAGGATATCAAATCCCCTCAGGTTGATCTGGACATCCTTTGTTTCGCCGTACTCGCCGTACTCAAACTCGTAATGATTGATTTCCATCATGACTTACACATCCCTAAAATAAAAAAAATTAGACGCCAAAAAACAAAAAAACAGCAAGACGGAGTATAGCATAAAAAGTGGGCAGGAAAAGGGAAAAAATGAATTAATTTCATTAGTTGAAGCTAATTTATTGTGGTCAAATGCTGTTTCACATTATGGAACAAAATCGAGGATTGAATGGACTATAATGCTGTTTTTCCAAAAGAACAAGGGAAAAAATGAAAAGCTAAATATTAGTAAATAATGGGAAAAATGATGTTTTTTATAAGTGAATGTTATTTTTTTTGGGGCGGCTATGCCGTGGAAGATGATTCGCTAATGGTCAGGGGTAAAAACGTGATAACAAAAAAAGCCCTGCGGTGTTATCCGCAGGGCATTGGTTTCATCAAAATGGTATTTTAAACAGGATCAGGCAGATATCATCTGGCGAAGGACATAATGAAGGATGCCCTGGTTTTTGATGTAGTCCACCTCTATATCGGTGTTCAGTTTGACAACCACCTCAAACCGGGTTTCCTTTCCCCCGGCTTTGGCGGTGACCGTCACAAGGCCGTTCGGGGTGATATCATCCAGGCCGGCGATGTCAAAGGTTTCCTCACCGGTAAGCCCTAAGCTGTCAAAGGATTCCCCCGTTTTGAACACCAGGGGAAGCACCCCCATGCCCACCAGGTTGGACCTGTGGATCCGTTCAAAGGATTCCGTTATCACGGCGCGGACACCAAGCAGGCAGGTGCCTTTGGCTGCCCAGTCCCTGGATGATCCCGTGCCGTATTCCTTGCCGCCGAAGACCACAAGGTCTGTGTTTGCCGATTTGTATTTTTCCGAGGCGTCAAAGACATATCCCGTTTCTTTGCCGGGCAAAATTCGTGTGAAACCGCCGGTGTCATCCACCAGTCTGTTTTTGATCCGGATGTTGGCAAAGGTGCCCCGCATCATCACTTCATGGTTTCCCCGTCGGGAACCGTAGGAGTTGAACTCCCAGGGTTTGACACCGTTGTCCGTCAGATAGAGGCCTGCCGGGTACTCCACGGGGATGGCACCGGCTGGAGAAATATGGTCTGTGGTGACCGAATCCCCCAGAACCAGCAGCGGTCTGGCATCGTTGACATCTGCCAGGGCTTCGGTGGTCAGGCTGAAATCCGTGAAAAAGGGCGGCTTGCGAATATAGGTGGAGTCCGCTTCAAAGGTGAAGGTGGTGCTCTCTTCCACCTTAAGATCCTGCCAGAGTTTATCGCCCTGGAAAATATTGGCGTACTGCTCTGCAAAGAACCGTTTTTGGACGTAAGTTTCCACAAAATGATCCACCTCTTCGGCTTCGGGCCAGATATCTTTCATAAATACCGGGTTGCCGTCAGGGTCTGTGCCTAAGGGTTCTGATTCAAAATCAATATCGATACGGCCGGCAATGGCATAGATCACCACGAGAATGGGGGAGCACAGGAAGTTGCCTTTGACCTCCTGGTGGATCCTGGCTTCAAAGTTGCGGTTGCCGGAAAGTACGGAGGTCACATCCAGGTCGTTGGTTTTGATGGCCTCTTCAATGTACGGGTCCAGAGGGCCGCTGTTGCCGATACAGGTCATGCAGCCGAACCCTGTGTTGTTGAATCCTAAGTCTTCAAAGTATTCCATGAGGCCGGAACCCTTGAGATAGTCCAGTACGACCCTGGAACCCGGAGAAAGGGAGGTTTTTACATACCAGGGAATCGAAAGCCCCTTTTCCACGGCCTTTTTGGCCACAAGCCCCGCACCGATCATGGTGTAGGGGTTGGAGGTGTTGGTGCAGGAGGTGATGGCGGCAATGACCAGGGAGCCGTTGGTGAGGGCGGGATCTGCGTTTTTCGTTCCTTCGGGTGCCGGGATCTGGATATCTTTCCGGTTGCCAAGATCGTAAATGGCCGTGGTCTTTTCTTTCACCTGGGACAGGGGAATCCGGTCCTGGGGCCGGGTTGGGCCTGCCACCGAGGTTTCTATGGCAGACAGGTCCACGTCAATGGTTTTGGAGAACGTCAGGGCCTGGTCGTGGGTGTTGAAAAAACCGCTGGTTTTGCAATAGGCTTCCACAAGGTCCGCTGTCTCTTCCCGGTTTGTTCTTCTAAGGTAGTCCAATGTCTGGTCATCCACAGGAAAGAAGCCAGCCGTAGCCCCGTATTCCGGGGACATGTTGGCAATGGTGGCCCGGTCGGTGAGAGACAGGTTCTTGAGACCGTCTCCTGTATATTCAACGATTTTTTCAACCACGTTTTCTTCCCGGAGAAGGTTGGTGACGTAGAGGGCAATATCTGTGGAGGTAATCTTGTTCTGGGGTTTGCCTGTAAAGTTGACGCCGATGATCTGGGGAAGATTCATATAGTAGGGCTGGCCCAGCATGACGGCCTCTGCCTCGATACCGCCGACACCCCAGCCCAGAACGCCCAGGGCGTTAATCATTGTGGTGTGGGAATCTGTGCCCACCAGGGTGTCGGGAAAGGCATGAATCCCCTCGGCCGTTTCCCGGGTGGCCACAACCGTTGCCAGGTATTCCAGGTTGACCTGGTGGCAGATGCCGGATTCCGGGGGAACGACCCTGAAGTTGTCAAAGCTTTTCTGGGCCCATTTCAACAGCTTGTACCGTTCTGCGTTTCTCTCGTACTCTTTCTGGGCATTGAGGAAAAATGCGTTTTTCTCCCTGAAATGATCCACCTGGATGGAGTGGTCAATGACCAGGTCCACGGGAACCAGGGGATTGATTTTTCTGGGATCAAGTCCGGCTTCATGAACGGCATCCCGCATGGCGGCAAAGTCCACCACGGCCGGAACGCCGGTGAAATCCTGCATGAGTACCCGGGCCGGGTAAAAGGGGATCAGATTGTCATCGCCGGAGGCTGATTCGTAAAACGTCAGGGCTGCCAGCACATCGTCCCAGGCCACAACGCCGCCGCCCACGTTTCTGGCCAGGTTCTCAATGAGCACCCTGGCGGCAAAGGGAAGGGTGGAGACCTTGCCGATATTGTTTTCTTCCAGGCGCTGAAGGTTTTGTATGATAAATTCGGAATCTTTAAAGGTGAGTGTCTCCTGAATGCTTTGCACGGTCATAGTCCGCTCCTTAAGGGCTTTTAAATGAATCGATTGAAAACTTGTGAACAATAAGATATTATCAAAAAACCAATAGATCAAGCCGCAATCTAACATTTATTACATCACTGAACCATGAACGATACGCTACTTAAATTCGCGGATGAACATCCGCAAAAACCTGATTCTATAGATCTTCCCGCCTGGAAGATCATGGTCATTGATGATGAACAATCCGTCCATGATATTACCAGCCTGAGCCTCAAAGAGTTCACCTACGACGGCAGGGGGCTTGATTTTATCAACGCGTTTTCCGCAAAAGAGGCGAAAAAATACCTGGCGGAACATCCGGATACGGCGGTGATGCTGGTGGATGTGGTCATGGAAACCGAGGATTCAGGCCTGAAATTTGTCCATTATGTACGTAAGACCCTGAAAAACGACATTGTCCAGGTGGTGATTCGGACAGGGCAGCCGGGCTCGGCACCCGAAGACCAGGTGATTTCCAGGTACAGCATCAATTCCTATCTTTCAAAAACCGAGGTCACGTCCCGGAAACTGGTGAACCTGGTCACCACATCGCTTCGTACCTATCAGCTTTCTTTGTCCCTGAACGGCGAGCTTGCCCGGCGCAAAAGGGCGGAACAAAGGCTTCTCGACCTCAACCGTGATCTGGAACTTAAAATAGAGGCGCGCACCCGGGAACTTCGCCGGGCCAACCAGTTGAAAAGTCAGTTTTTGGCCAATATGAGCCATGAGATAAGGACCCCTATGAACGGTATCATCGGCATGGCCACCCTGCTCATGGAAGAACCATTAGACCCGCGGCAAAAGGAATTTGCTTCCATCATTCATTCCTCAGGCACCACCCTGCTGGCACTGATCAATGATATCCTGGACCTGAGCAAGATCGAGGCCGGGCAGCTCCGGTTTGAATCATTGGATTTTAACCTGTCGGATTTACTGGAAGATACACTTGCCATGTTCCGGCTAAAGGCCGAGGAAACCGGGCTTGTCATGGGCACCGTGGTTGATCCAAAGCTTCCCCAGGTTCTTTGCGGGGACGAAATCCGCATCAAGCAGATCCTGGTCAACCTGCTGGGCAATGCCTTGAAATTTACATTAAAAGGGGGCGTCACCGTGCGGCTGACCCTTGAAAAGGAGCTGGAGGACTGGGTGAAATTAGGTCTGGCTGTGGAAGACACCGGGCCGGGGATCGATCCTGATTTTAAAGACCATCTATTTGACAAGTTTTCCCAGCAGGATACCTCAACCACCCGGAAATTCGGCGGCACAGGTTTGGGGCTGGCCATATCCAAACAGCTGGCCACCCTGATGGACGGCCGTATTGATGCGTGGAACCGGCCGGAGGGCGGAGCCGTGTTCAAGGTGACGCTGACGCTGCAAAAGGCGTCGGGCAAAGGCCCAAGCCACCGTGACGGTTTCAAGGATACCCGCCAAGATGCGGCGCTTAGGGAAAAAATAGCTCAAAGGGGAGTTCGCCTCCTCATCGCCGAGGATAACCCCACCAACCAGAAGGTCATCTGTTTGATGTTAAAAAAGCTGAACATAAAATCGGACGTGGCGGAAGACGGACAACGTGCCCTGGAGATGATGCGAAAGAAAACCTACGATCTTGTTCTCATGGATATCCAGATGCCCGTGCTTGACGGTATCCAGACAGCCCGGATGATCCGGAACGGAGATGCCGGTATCCGGCAGACCGGTATCCCCATCGTTGCCCTCACCGCCATGGCCATGCCGGAAGATGCGGCGGCGTGCAAAAAAGCGGGGATGGACCTGTTTTTGACAAAACCGGTTCATCCCCGCAGTCTGGTCAACGCCATTGCCGAGGCGCTGGGCGTCTGATTCTTAATCTTTTAACCGGAAACTATTTCGCCTCTTCTTCTGCCCTTAGATCCTTGCGCAAAATTTTACCCACGTTGGATTTCGGCAGTTCCTGTCTGAACTCCACCGCCACCGGCAGCTTATATTTGGCAAGTTTGCTGCCGCAATAGTCGATGACCTCCTGTTCCGTCATGGTCTGGCCTTCCTTTAAAATGACGAATGCTTTGACCGCCTCACCCCGTTTGGGGTGGGGGATGCCGATACAGCAGGCTTCAAGGATTTTCGGATGTTCGAACAGCACTTCGTCGATATCCCTGGGATAGACGTTGTAGCCGCCTGAAATGATCATATCCTTGATCCGGTCCACAATATAAAAGTAGCCTTCTTCGTCCATCTTGGCCACGTCTCCGGTGCGCAGGTAACCGTCTTCGGTGAGCGTTTTTGCGGTTTCATCCGGTTTGTTCAGGTAGCCTTTCATGACCTGGGGGCCTTTGATCAAAAGTTCGCCGGCTTCACCCACCGGCATTTCCTTGGCAGGGTCTTCCAGGTCAGTGATCTTGCAGATGGTGTCGGAGATGGGAAGGCCGATGCTGCCCACCTTGCGTTTACCGTTAAAGGGGTTGATGTGTGTGACCGGTGTGGATTCGGTGAGTCCGAACCCTTCCACGATGATGGCGCCGGTTTTCTCCTGGAAGTTGTTGATCACGTCCACGGGCAGGGGGGCGGAACCTGAAAAACAGCCTTTGATGGAGGTCAGATCCGTGCTGTTGATGTCCGGATGGTCCAGGATGCCGATATACATGGTGGGCACCATGGGCGCAAAGGTGACCTTGAATTTGGAGATGGCTTCCAGAAGGGGTTCCGGTTGGGGTTTTGGCACCAGTACGTTGGCCCATCCCATCCGGATGGCAAAGTTCATGGATGTGGACATGCCAAATACGTGAAAGATGGGAAGCGCCCCCAGCATCACCTCTTCTCCTTTTTTAAAATCCGGAAACCAGCCTTCGATCTGCTGGATCTGGTAAGAGATGTTTCTGTGGGTGAGCATGACCCCCTTGGATACGCCGGTGGTGCCGCCGGTGTATTGATACATGGCCACGTCGTCCATGGCCACATCGGCCTGGGTATGGTCCGGCTCAAATTGGGCGATTACATCTTTGAATTTGTGAAGGTCCCGAGCCGGTTTTACGTCCTTGGCAAGCCCTTTCTTTTTTGCCACCAGGGGGAAGAGAAGGCGTTTAACAAAGGGAAGAAAGTCGCCGATGGATGTATAAACAATGGACTTTATGGCAGTCTTTTCCCTCAGCTTCACCATTCGGTCGGCCAGAAGATCCAGGGTGATGAGAAACTTTGAATTGGAATCTGTGAACTGGTGTGCAAGTTCCCTGTCCGAGTAAAGGGGGTTGTTGAGCACCACCACCCCCCCGATTCTGAGGGTGGCATAGTAGGCAACCACACAGGGAATGACATTGGGCAGCAGGATGGCGACGCTGTCCCCCTTTTGGATGCCGTAGGATTTGAGGGCGGCAGCGAACCGTCCCACCATGTCGTTGAGCTCACTGAAGGTCAGGGTAAATCCCTGGAAGATCAGCGCCGGATTATCCGGGAACTGCTCCACCGATTCTTTAAGGTATTGGGGGACTAAGACATCCTGGTAGTCAATCTGTTCCCCTACGCCGGTTTCATAGGCGGCGGTCCATGGTTTTTGAGTATAGGCACTTTGATCGGACAAGATTCTCTCCTTTCTTATGAGCGTTGGGAAGTTAAAGAAAAGATACTTCGTAAGGGTGTGATAGATAGAAACCTTAGGGTCTGTCAAGAAGAAAAATGCCGATGCACCTTATATTTAAGGCGCATCGGCATGTTAAAGGTTCTTCAGGATTGGGGGTTAGTCAAGCAGGGAACTGCCGCGTCTGCGTTTGGAAGATACGCTCTGGCCGATAATCCACCCCAGAAGAAGGACCCCCACACCGGCAAGAAACCATTTGATCATACCGGTTCTGAACAGGTGGCTGGTTTCGGTTTCCAGACGGGAAATTTCAGCAGAAAGCCGCTGGTTCTCTTCTGTCAGGGTTTTGTTGGCATCCATGGTGGCCACCACATTGGCGGAGGCCTCTTTCAGGCGTTTGTGGGCCTCTTTGGCGGCTGCAAGTTCTGCTGCCAGCCGTTTGTTTTCCGTTTTCAGATCGGAAAGGCTGCGGCTGAGTTCTTGGGTTTGGCCTTCGGCGTCTGTCTGCTGGTTGGACAGCCGGGCTGTGAGGGTTTCCGATTGTTCCATCAGTGCTTCGATCCGGTCTTCCAACTCGGCCTTTTCCCGGTTCAACTGATCAATGACTTGGGTTTTCGGTTCATCAAAAACCACGAACTGCTTGTCCACCCAGCCTTGTTCACCGGAAGACAGGGCGACTTTGTAAAAGCCGTTCTGTTCTTCCAGTATGGTCAGGGGGGTGTTGCTTTTTAGGGTTTGAAGAACCTGGTAATTGGTTCCGGGGCCTTCTCTGAAGGTGAGAATCAGCATGTCAGAGACATATGCGGTCCGGGCCTGGGCAACGGAAGCTGCAAAGCTGAAAATCAGGGTTGCCGCCATGATCCCTGTGAACAATTTTCTCATTTTTTTTCGTCCTGCCTCCTTAAAATTTTTTCTTTGTTTCAATAGCAATCCCGGTGGTATTTTTCAACACCTTGGGCCATGAAACCCCAAAAAAAACTTGTCAAACGGCGTGGAACATGAGTATCAATTGTAAATGCAACCGCCGGACCGACACTTAAGATGAATCAAAATTCCTACAAAAAACTGTGTATTGCCAATATCCTGAACGGCGTATCGGACGGGTTGTACAAATATTCCAGTCCCAGCCGGGTGGCGGTGCTGTTTGCCCCCGGTCCCGATGACCCGGTCCAGGTCTTTGATCCTCAGGATTTGCTGGGCGGCCACGAGTCGAAACTCAAAGAGGCCTTTGTCACAGGGGAAGATGACTGGCGAAGGCGGATCTGCCGGCAGATCAGCGGACAGCCCTCAGGATATATGATTCCTGCCCAGACACTGGACCTGGCCGGATTAATCTGCTTTGCCGGGGCATCAAGTGATTTTTTTTACCAGATGTGGTTCACCGAGCATCACCCTGACCTGTGCTCCATCCGGCCGACGGAAAAATGGCTTGAACAGGCGGCAACCCTTCTCGCCAACGACTACATATCCGGGGCAACGCCCATAAACTCCTCGGATTATGTGGTGAAAAACTACGCCCTGCAGGCCATTGCCGACTATCTGGTGGACGAACGGAATCAACACCTGGGGTTTGACACCACCATACAGATCCCAAGTATTCTCAACCATATTTTGGCAATTTCAAAAACCAGGGAAGAGGGGGCATGGGCACGGGGGATTCTTTTTTTCACAGACCCACATACGGTCCGGAACATTGACTTTCTCACCAAGATTCAACGCCATGAACGGCCCCAGGTATCCAACATCAAGCATATCCGCAAATTGCTGGTGGGAGTCGAACGGTCCGACCGCAAACTTGTGTCTGACGGCAATACCCTTATCGGCATAACAGATACTAAAATCCCTGAGTATGCCGTGGTGGCAGACTTTCGGGGGGATTACGGATTCCTGCGTATGGGCAGTAAAAAGGTGGCCTCGTTTTCAGACGGCAATTTTCATTCCTCCACCAGACAGGCAAAGCTTGTGGAATTAGAGGAGTTGCTGCTGGACTCCGCCCTGGATACGGAGGCTGCCGGCACCTTTTTCAACGTGGTCTCCGAGCTGGTGCACCGGGCGGGGCGGGGCCGCCATGGCTGTACCCTGGTGCTTGATATGAACGAGACCCCGCTGAAGTTGTCCGGTCATGTGCTTGAACCGCCCTTAAGCCTTCTTGAACCCAAAAATTTTGATCTGGCCGCTGCCCTGCTCCGCATTGACGGTGCGGTGCATCTGACCACGGATGCCATGATCCGTGGGTTTGCCTGCCTGCTTGACGGAAAAACCATATCCTGGGAAAATATGGCCAGGGGGGCCAGATACAACTCGGCTTTAAGATTTTCAGCCGCCACCTCAAAGGTGATTGTTGTGGTGGTGTCGGCGGACAGGCCCGTATCCATTATTTTCAACGGGATCGAATTGAACGCCTTTTGCCGGTGGAAGCCGGTGTATCAGTATATGCCTGAGATTTTAACCCTGAAACAATACCTCAACGGAGTTATACTATGAGTCACGACCATACCCATGACCACGACCACGAGCATTCACATGCCCATACGCATACCCACAGCCATGACCATGGACACAGCCACAGCCATGGCGGGGAAATGTCCATGGAAGATAAGCTTGCGACCCTGTTCGCCCATTGGATTGATCATAATGACAGCCATATGGACAATTTCGTCTCCTGGGCAGACAAGGCCAGAGCCGCCGGCTTTGACGATGTTGCCGCCTCTTTGGAAGAGGCCGGCCGCCTGTCCGGGGATGTAACCGGAAAACTCAAGGAGGCCCGGGACCGACTCAACGCTACCGCTGGCTAACGCCAGCTGCCGCTGGTTGATCTTTGTTGCCGCTGGCAAAGCGTTTCGGTCCGGTTCCGTACCGGAGGGGCAAATTGTGACATTACATCAGTATAACACCCTGTCACGGGACACCGACCATCTTGTGGATATCTGTCTTGCCCTGTCGCGGGAAAAGGATCTGACACACCTGCTGGATCTGATCGTGACAAAGGCAAGACAGCTGACCCATGCCCAGGCCGGCAGCCTGTATATGGTGGATGGGGATGTGCTCAGTTTTGAAGTGCTCCAGAACGGTCCCCTGAACATCTATTATATAAAACAGGACGAGTCCGCCCCGCCCATGCCTTCGGTCCCCCTGAAGAAAGACGGAGCGCCGAACATGTCCAACGTGTCTTCCTGTGTGGCCAACACCGGGCTGCCCCTCCATATTGAAGATCTGTATGC
The DNA here is from genome assembly GCA_913041495.1 of uncultured Desulfobacteraceae bacterium. Taxonomy (GTDB): domain Bacteria; phylum Desulfobacterota; class Desulfobacteria; order Desulfobacterales; family Desulfobacteraceae; genus Desulfobacter. The sequence continues at coordinate 57,873 of CAJWHT010000004.1, forward strand.
CCCGGGGCAGAGGCAGTTTTCCGGGGTGTACGCCTGGGACCAGTCGTCGGGGTTCCGCTCCATTTCCATGCTGGCGCTTCCCCTCATCGGTTACAGGGGGGAGGTGGTGGCTGTACTACAGCTCATCAACCGGCAAAACAAAAACACCGGAAAGGTCCGGCCGTTCAGCAAAACTGATATCCACATTATGACGGCCATTGCCTCACAGGCTGCCGTGGCCATCGTCAAGGTCCGGCTGATTGATGAACTTCAGGCGCTGATGTATTCCTTTGTCAAGGCCATTGCCTGGGCCGTGGATGCCAAATCCCGGGTTACCGGGGAGCATATTAACCGGGTTGCGGGGCTGACCATGCGGATTGCCCGGCTGGTGAACGATACCACCACAGGTCCCTTCAAAGATGTCCGGTTCAGCGAAGATAATCTTGAAGAGTTGAAGTATGCGGCATGGATGCACGATGTGGGAAAGATCATCACGCCCTGGCATCTCATTGAAAAATCAAGAAAACTTGAAGGGGTGATCGACGGTATGGCAGTGATCCGGGAACGGTTTGAGGTCATACGGATGAGCTGCCGGTTTGACTGGATGGCATCCGAGGGTGCCAAATCCGATGGGGGGCTTGAACGTGAATTGTCCGCCATTGACCGGGCGTATCAATTCCTGGTGGCCTGCAACACCGGAAAAATGCCCATGGATGAGGCTGCCATGGCCCGGCTGGAAGAGATCGGGAAACAGACCTATAAAGACAGCAAGGGGAAGGTCAGGCCCTGGCTGACCGAAGAGGAGCTTGGCCTGTTGTGTATCCGCTTTGGCAACTTGAGTGCCGAGGAACGGCAGATCATCCAGGATCATGCACTGATGACCCGAAAAATTCTCAGTAACATCCAGTTCCCCCGCCACTTGGCGCGGGTACCGGATTATGCTGCCAGCCACCATGAGAAACCGGATGGCAGCGGATATCCCCAAGGGCTTTTAGGGGATGCGGTTCCCCTGCAGGCAAGAATCATGGCCATTGCCGATATCTTTGAAGCCCTTACGGCAAAGAACCGCCCGTATAAACAACCAATGTCCCCGGATGAGGCAGGCGCCATTCTTGAAAAGATGAAAAAGGGAAACGAAATCGACGGCGATCTTTATGATCTGTGCCGGGACAATGGCATCTTTTCACACCCCCCCGTGTCGGATGATTCTTTTGATGACTGAAAACCCCATAATCGAATTTAAAATATGACAACAAACATGACTCTTGACGATATGGCCGGACAGCGATTAATGCTGGGGTTTGACGGCCTGACATTGAACGATGAACTCAAACGGCTGATCCGTGATTTAAGGGCAGGGGGCATCATCTTGTTCAAACCCAATATCCAGACTCCCCGGCAGCTGGAACAGCTCTGCAGTGATGCCAAAGCCTTTGCCAGGGACTGCGGGCTGCCTGAATTATTTGTTGCGGTGGACCAGGAGGGGGGTGTGGTGGCACGCCTGCGGGCTCCGTTTACGGAGTTTCCGGGCAATCCCCACATACATACCGCTGATGATGCGGAACACTTTGCAAGGGTGACGGCAGAAGAGCTTGGCGGCATGGGTATCAATATGAACATGGCCCCGGTCATGGATGTAGCGCCGCCGGATGTGGACAGCATCATGAAGACACGTGTGTTTCCCGGAGGCGTAGACCTGGTCTCCGAACTCGGATGCACAATGATCCGCACGTTCCAGGAGCAGGGAATTCTGGCAGTGGCCAAGCATTTTCCGGGGATCGGGCGGACGGTGAAGGATTCCCACTTCTTTTTGCCGGTGCTGGATGCGGATGAGCAGACGCTTCGGCAAAGCGATATCCTGCCGTTCCAGGCCGCCATGGCCGCAGGGGTTTCCGGGATCATGCTTTCCCATATTTCTTACCCTAAGCTGGATGACACCTGGCAGGCCAGTCTTTCTCCGGCCATTGCCCGGGATCTGCTCCGGAGGGATCTGGGTTACGACGGCCTGACCATGACGGACGACCTGGATATGAAGGCAATCTCCCTTCAGATAGAGGCCTGTATCCGCCAGATCATGGTGGCGGATATTGATCTCGCGCTGATCTGCCATTCCGGTCCGAATATCGGGCGGGCCAGGGACGAAATGGTTCGGCTGCTGGATACTGATGAGGATATTTATGAACGCGGAAAAGCGTCTGTGAAACGGATTCTTAGGGCAAAGAAACGCTTTTTGACTGGATCCTAAACTTTTACCCTGGAGTATACATCCTGATCCGGGCCGCATAGTTCGTTGTTCTGGATCATGGTATAGCCCCTGGCCGCAATCATGGCGGCATTGTCTCCGCACAGGGACAGGGGCGGGGCATACACGTCTATCCTGCGCTTTTTCGCCTCACGAGTCAAGGTCTCCACAAAGGTCCGGTTGGCGGATACGCCGCCGGCAACGCCGATCTGTGAACATTTGCAGGAGAGGGCGGCGCGGATCAGTTTTCTGGTCAGCACATCAATCACAGCGGTTTGGAAACTGGCTGCCACATCCGCCTTGCCGGCTTCATCAAGGTCCGGGTGTTCGTGGAGGTAACGGGCAACGGCAGATTTTAATCCTGAAAAGCTGAAGTCAAAGCTGTCTTTTTGCAGCATGCTTCTGGGGAAGCTTGCAGCCGCCGGATTCCCTGTTTTTGCCAGGCGTTCGATCACAGGTCCTCCGGGGTATCCCAGGCCCATCATCTTGGCCACCTTGTCAAATGCTTCGCCTGCCGCATCGTCCCGGGTCTGGCCTAGGCGCTTGAAGTCATGGGGAGAGGTGACGTGGTAGATGTTGGTATGGCCGCCGGATACCACCAGTGCGATAAAGGGAAACACGGGCGGGTGTTCCAGCAGCATCAGGGAGTATATATGTGCTTCCAGGTGATTGACCCCTGCCAGGGGCAATTTGCGGGCCCAGGCAAAGGCCCGTGCAAAGGAAAATCCCACCAGAAGGGCACCGATGAGGCCGGGCCCCCGGGTGGCGGCGACCCCGTCGATGGCGTCGCGGGTGATGCCGGCATCGGCCAGTGCCTGGTCCACCACAGGGGTGATGGCCTCCACGTGCATGCGTGAGGCAAGTTCGGGCACCACCCCGCCGTATTTGGCATGGGTATCCACCTGTGATGCCACCACTGAAGACAGGATCTGCCGGCCGTCCTTTACCACGGCGGCTGCGGTCTCATCGCAGGAGGACTCAATCCCGAGGATGATCATTCTTTATGCGGTTTCATTGGGTTATGGGGTTCGGGTGGTGATTAAACGTATTGGGTCTGTGCTTCGTTGTTTTCCCGTTCCTGGATTTCACCGATGAGCCACGCATTTTCCTCCATGGCACCAAGCCGGTCCATGACCTCCTGGGCATTTTTCTCAGGCACCACGACCACCATGCCGATACCGTTGTTGAAGGTGCGCTGCATGTCGGTTTCAGGTACATTGCCCTCTTTCTGGAGAATCTGGAACACCTGAGGGATCTCCCACGACCCTTTATGAATGACTGCTTTGCAGGCATCGGGGATCACACGGATAATGTTTTCATCTATACCGCCGCCCGTGATGTGGACCAGTCCGTGGATGGGCAGATCCCGGGTCAGGCTGAGAACGGTGGAAACATAGATCAATGTGGGTTTCAGCAGTTCTTCCCCAAGGGTGCCCCCAAGTTCGGGCACCTGGGTATTGACGTCCCAGCCGCATTTGTCAAAAAAGATCTTTCTCACCAGGGAAAAACCGTTGGAGTGGATGCCCGAAGAGGCAATGCCGATAAGCTTGTGGCCGGGGCGGATGTAAGAACCGTCAATGATTTTGTCATTGTCCACGATGCCCACTGAAAAACCGGAGAGATCGTACTCTCCGTCATGGTACATCCCGGGCATCTCCGCGGTCTCTCCGCCGATCAGGGCGCAGTTGGCAAGGGTGCATCCGTCGGCGATCCCTTTGACGATCTGTTCTGCCACCCGGTTATCCAGGCTGCCCATGGCCAGGTAGTCCAGGAAAAACAGGGGTTTTGCTCCCTGCACAATGATGTCGTTGACACACATGGCCACCAGGTCGATACCGATGGTATCGTGTTTGTCCATCTGGAAAGCCACTTTGAGTTTGGTTCCCACACCGTCGGTGGAGGAGACCAGAACCGGGTTGGAAATATTGGAAAGGTTCAGAGAGAAAAGACCGCCGAATCCGCCGATTTCACCCATGACGCCGGATCTGGGAGTGGATTTGGCAATGTCTTTGATCCGGTCCACCAGGCGGTTGGCCTTATCGATGTCTACACCGGAATCTGCATATGTCAAAGAATCATTCATTTAAGTCACCCTAATAGTATGATAAGAACGTTCGTCCCCTAAAATCCACCAATGATACCCTCAAAGCCCCGCAAAAGTCAAAAGCTTTTTGACATGGCGTTTTAGATGGGGTATCTAAATTATTTTAAACCAAAAAGACCTATTGAAGGGGCAAATTCAATGGAAACAATCAATATTGGAATTCTGGGATTCGGCGTGGTCGGGGCCGGCGTTGCAAAATTGCTCAAGACCAAAAAAGAATTGCTGGAAGCCCGTATCGGTGCTCAGCTCAACCTTAAAACCATCGCCGATATTGATACTGAAACCGACAGGGGCGTGGATTTGGGTGACACTGCTTTGGTGAACGACGCCATGCAGGTGATAGATGATCCGGATATCCATATTGTGGTGGAACTCATCGGCGGAGAAACCGTTGCCAAACGCTTTACGCTCAAGGCCCTGGAGAATGGCAAACATGTCGTTACGGCCAACAAGGCGCTTCTGGCAGGGCACGGCAACGAATTGGTGGGTACCGCGCGCCAGAACCAGGTGGACCTTGCCTTTGAGGCGTCCTGCGGGGGCTGTATGCCCATTATCAAATCTTTGCGGGAATCCCTGGTGGCCAACGATATTAACGCCATGTCCGCCATTCTCAACGTCACATGCAACTATATTTTAACAAAGATTTCACAGGACGGATCGGAGTTTGAAGATGCCCTGAAAATTGCCCAGGAACTCGGATTTGCAGAAGCCGAACCCTCCCTTGATGTGGACGGGCACGACACGGCCCACAAACTTGCCATCCTCAACTCCCTGGCCCACGGCATGGAGATCAATCTGGAAGATATCCACGTGGAAGGCATTCGCAATATTACCCCCGTGGACATTGAATTCGCTAGAGAGTTCGGTTACACCATCAAGCTTCTGGCCATCGGCAAGGTCCGCGAAAACCACGTGGAAGCCCGGGTCCATCCCACGATGATCGCAAAGTCCAACCCCCTATCTTATGTGGACGGGTCCATGAATGCCATTGCCATTGACGCTGATGCCACGGGCAAGACCATGCTTTACGGCCACGGCGCCGGCATGATGCCCACGGCCTCTGCAGTGCTTTCCGATATTGCGGATATTGCCCGGAACCTCATCGCCAATACCACGCGCCGGGTACCTATCCTGGGGTATCCCGAAGACAATATCCGGAAAATCCCCATCCTGCCCATGTCCGAGCTGCATACCCGGTATTACCTGCGGTTTGAAGCCCAGGATCACCCCGGGGTGTTGTCCCGGATTTCAGGGATTCTCGGGGACAATAAGATTTCCATCAAATCCGTTCACCAGAAGGGCCGCCAGACCAACGGAAAGGTGCCGGTGGTCATGATTACCCATATGGCCAAAGAGGAATGGGTGCAGACCGCCCTGGCCAAGATCTCGGCCACGGATTCCGTGGTGGGAGCGCCTGTGGTGATCCGTATTGAGGAAGATGAGCAGGCCTGACGTTCACTGATAACAGTCCGCTGATGCGTGAAAAATTATATACAATTTGGAGTAAGAGATGAAGATACTTGTTGCTGATCTGGAAGGGGTGTTTCTGCCTGAAATCTGGATCAATGTGGCCCAAAAAACCGGGATCGAAGAACTCAAACTCACCACCCGGGATATCAGTGATTATGATGTGCTCATGAAGCGTCGCCTTACGATTCTGGATGAAAACAACCTGACCCTTAAAGATATCCAGGATGTCATCGCAACCCTGGAGCCCCTGGAAGGGGCGAGGCAGATGCTTGACTGGATCAGGGAGCGGACCCAGATCATCATCCTTTCTGATACTTTTGAGGAATTCGCAGGGCCGCTGATGGCCAAATTGGGGTATCCGGCCTTGCTCTGCCACAGCCTCACCATCGATGAGACGGGCAGAATATCAGATTACAACCTGAGAATCGACAACCAGAAAACCCGTGCCGTCAAGGCGCTGCAGTCCCTGAACTACCATGTCATAGCCTTTGGCGATTCTTACAACGATACCGGTATGATCCAGGCCGCGGACCAGGGGTTCTTTTTCAAACCTCCGGCGTCCATTGAAACGGATTTCCCCGGTATTCCCATCACCCAGAGCTACGAAGAACTCAAATCCATGATATCCGGCCTGCTGTAAGCGGGAACGTACAGGAGCCCAATGGTAGATATCAACAGTTTTAAAGCCCTCAAGGCCATGGTCATCGGGGATCTCATGATTGATGAGTATCTCTGGGGCAGTGTGGACCGTATTTCACCGGAAGCTCCGGTCCCCGTGGTGGCGGTGGAAAAAGAAAACCATACCCTGGGGGGGGCCGGCAACGTCATCAACAACCTGGTGGCCATGGGTGCCGGTGTGTTTGCCATCGGTACGGCGGGCACAGGCAAGGCCGGTCAGATGATCTTTGAGCAACTCAAGGCCCTGGGGGTGGAAACCGCCGGCATTGTGAACGAGCCGGACCGGCCCACCACCCGGAAAACCCGGGTAATTGCCTCCAACCAGCAGGTGCTGCGCATAGATAAAGAGGTGAAACGCCGTATTTCGGACCAGACCCTGGAACGCCTGGTGAAGATTATCCGGGGCCGGATTCCCGATATGGACCTTGTGATCATATCCGATTATGATAAAGGCCTGGTCACAAGAGAACTGGTGGGGGCTGTCACTGATCTGGCCCGGCAACACGGGGTGCTCACCCTGGCCGATCCCAAGTCCCTTGACTTTACCAAATACACCGGGGTGTCGGTGCTGACGCCCAACCAGAAAGAGGCGGGCCTTGCAGCCGGTATGGACATCCTGACCCCGGAGGACCTGGCAGCCGCCGGTGGCAAGATCATGACCCGGGCCGGGCTGGAACGCCTCCTGATTACCTGCGGCAAGGACGGCATGGTGCTCTTTGAAAAAGGGCAGTCCACCATCACCATCGCCTCCAAGGCCCGCCAGGTATTTGATGTTTCCGGTGCCGGTGATACGGTCATCTCCCTTCTGGGGCTCGGGCTTGCCAGTGGTGCCGGTTTTGAGGCGGCTGCCCGGGCAGCCAACACTGCCGCCGGCATTGTCGTCGGTAAGGTGGGAACAGCCACGGCCTCCATAGACGAGTTAAAACAGGCCCTTGAGAGAAATGTTTGAGTTTTCTGAAAATTGTCCTTGACTTCGAATCTGAATTCTCCTATATTACGCCACGTTGTTGCGGGGTGGAGCAGTCTGGTAGCTCGTCGGGCTCATAACCCGAAGGTCATTGGTTCAAATCCTTTCCCCGCTACCAAAAATATTAA